>NZ_JADRGN010000013.1:0-51905 GCF_018206105.1 Porphyromonas levii | reverse complement strand
CTCGAAGTCGGCATCGGTAACATCGTCATTGCCATTATTGCTTTGGCTCTGGCTATTGTTAGTACCGCTCATGTCTGGACCAGCTTGTCCTGCATCGCCACCCGTCTGGGCGTACATCTCGGCACTCATCTGCTGCATTAGGCTATTCAGACCATTGAGTGCAGTATCAATAAGCGCTACATCCTGTGCCTTGTGGGCATCCTTTAGCTTATTGAGTGCTTCCTCAATCTGACCCTTCTTATCTGCTGGCAACTTGTCGCCAAGCTCAGCGAGCTGCTTCTCGGTCTGGAAGATAACGCTATCGGCTTCATTGATCTTATCCACACGCTCGCGCTCCTTCTTATCGCTCTCAGCATTGGCCTGTGCCTCCGCCTTCATACGCTCGATATCAGCGTCCGATAGACCACTCGAAGCCTCGATACGGATCTTCTGCTCCTTGCCTGTGCCCTTATCCTTAGCCGAAACGTTTACAATACCATTGGCATCGATATCGAAAGTCACCTCAATCTGTGGCACACCGCGTTGGGCTGGTGGAATACCGTCGAGGTTAAACTTCCCGAGGCTCTTATTGTCCTTCGCCATTGGGCGCTCACCCTGAAGTACATGTATCTCTACGCTTGGCTGGTTATCTGTAGCCGTGGTAAAGGTCTGTGACTTCTTGGTTGGGATTGTGGTATTTGCATCGATGAGCTTCGTCATCACGCCGCCCATAGTCTCGATACCAAGAGAGAGCGGAGTTACATCCAGCAGCAGCACATCCTTTACATCGCCACTCAGCACACCACCTTGGATAGCTGCACCTAGAGCCACTACCTCATCTGGGTTTACACCCTTTGAAGGCTCCTTGCCAAATATCTTAGCTACCAACTCCTGTACTGCAGGGATACGAGTAGAACCACCTACGAGGATTACCTCATCGATATCCGAAGCAGACAGACCAGCATCCTTGAGCGCCTGCTCTACAGGGATACGGCAAGCATTGATATACTTATCGCTTAGCTGCTCGAACTTAGCGCGGCTCAGTGTGCGTACCAAGTGCTTTGGCACTCCGTCTACCGGCATGATATAAGGTAGGTTGATCTCTGTGCTGGTAGAGCTAGAGAGCTCAATCTTTGCCTTCTCAGCAGCTTCCTTTAGGCGCTGTAGTGCCATAGGATCCTTACGGAGGTCAAGTCCCTCATCGTTCTTAAACTCCTCTGCCAGCCAGTCGATAATCACGTGGTCGAAGTCGTCACCACCGAGGTGGGTATCACCGTTGGTTGAGAGTACCTCAAATACGCCATCGCCCAGCTCAAGGATAGAGATATCGAAAGTACCACCGCCGAGGTCGAATACCGCAATCTTCATATCCTTATTGCTCTTGTCCAAACCATAAGCAAGGGCAGCAGCCGTAGGCTCATTCACAATACGTAGTACCTTGAGCCCAGCAATCTCACCTGCCTCCTTAGTTGCCTGCCTCTGAGCATCGCTAAAGTAAGCTGGTACGGTGATAACTGCGTCGGTTACCTCAGTACCTAGGTAGTCCTCAGCTGTCTTCTTCATCTTCTGAAGCGTCATTGCCGAGATCTCCTGAGGGGTGTAGAGCCTTCCGTCGATATCTACACGAGGCGTATCATTCTCGCCTGCTACTAGCTTGTAAGGTAGACGGTGTGCCTCCTCAGCGACGTGAGAGAAGCGCTCGCCCATAAATCTCTTGATAGAGTACACAGTGTGCTCTGGATTAGTGATGGCTTGGCGCTTTGCAGGATCACCCACCTTACGCTCGCCATCCTGTACAAAGGCTACCACACTAGGAGTCGTGCGCTTGCCCTCGCTATTGGTGATTACCACCGGTTCGTTACCCTCAAGTACAGCTACAACAGAGTTCGTTGTACCCAAGTCTATACCAATTATCTTTCCCATGTTCTATTCTAATATATATGTTGTTATTTCTGTTACAATAAGAGCAACCTCCGTGCCACCTGCCTAAGTCTGACAAAAGTGTCACACTTGACAGCGCACGGAGGTCGCTCCTTGGTCTATTATGGCTACCGGCTCCCTACTGTAGAGCCTTGTAAATGGTCTCTTGGATGCGGGTACGAATATCCAGCTGAGAGAGTTTGGTATTCCAACGGGTGGGTGCCGTCCTATTGGAGAGGAAGATATAGACGATCTCATGCTCCGGATCTACCCAGAAGCAAGTGCCCGTAAAGCCTGTGTGCCCGAAGGTACTCAGGGGTGCAATATCTGCTACATTCCCCACCTTGCCTCTGCCTCTATGTCTGTCGAACCCCAGAGCATACGGCGATGCGCTGTGTCTTGCGCTGGTAAACATCTTCACCGTGGGCGTCTTCATCACTCTTTTGTTTCCATAAGTACCATCGAGTAGGGTCTGTACCACGGGGAACAGCGATTCGGCATTACTAAAAAGCCCAGCATTACCCGACACGCCACCGAGCATAGCCGCAGCCTCGTCGTCTACATCACCACGAAGGGTCTGACGCCGGAGGAAGTCGTCTTTCTGCCCCTCGGCAATCTCCTCGGGAGCGAAACGCTCTAGAGGGTTGAAGGTAATTCGCCCTTCACCTAGTGGGCGACTTATCTTCTCGTAAAATAGCTGATCCAAAGGCTTCTGATACTTCGCCTCTAGAATGTCTTGGAGCAAGAGGAAGTCGATATCGCTATACCTATAGCCACCTTTTCGGCGGTTGGCATCACGTATCTCCCCCCTCATCATCTCCCGCACTGAGGTACTGAGGAAAAGCCCTTCCGCCATACGGATGGGGAACTGGTCGCTCTTCGTTTCCTGTACTAGCGTGGGGAGGAAGCGCCACCCCCTACGAGCCCAAGCCTTGCGCGCTATCTGAATCGGGAATCCCTCCTTCCTCGAGTATGTAATCAGGGGCGAGGCGTAGCTCTGCTCGTCTATCAGCGAGAGGTAGAAGTTGATGACCGCTGGCATACCGGCTATATGATGAAGGAGGTCTGAAATACGAACCTCCTCCTTGTCACTCCCCTTGAGATAGTTCAAGTGGGTACCTATTCTGTCGGTTGTCCTCAGTAGACCCTCATCCTCGGCTATCATGATAAGCGGTGTGGTCACTGCCGCTTTCGTGATACTGGCCAAGTCGTAGAGTGTTGCCGTGGTATTGGGTTCTTGTTTCCGAGCATCCTTATACCCAAAGGCTTTGCTATAGACTACCTTGCCGCCCTTTGCTACGAGGATTTGGCAGCCAGGGTAAGCCCCCTTGGCGAGCCCCTCCTCTGCTATCTTGTCTATGCCTGAGAGAATCATGCTACTCAGCCCTACCTCCTCTGGCTTAGCAAACGTAAGCACAGCCGGTTCTGTAACAATGCCAGCACCCACTTTATATATAGGGGGTAGGTCTACAGGTAAGGTGCCTCTAAATGGTAGTACCCCATTGAGCGCTTTCCCCATAGCACGCTGTGCAGGGTCCTTAGCATCGTAGCCGATAGCTACCGCCTTGGCAAAAGCGATCACCTCCTTGAAGTGCAATGCTGTATAAGCCGAGGTCATAAAGACTAGGGTTACCTCTTTGTCCCGAGCCAATTGTCCCAGCCCTGCATCGGGTCTTGCCTTGTCCGAAGTGATTGCCACCACAATATGGTCGGCACTCCTAAGGTTTTTATAGGTCGTATTGCGTGCTCCTGCTCCAGCACTAAGGCTAAGGTCGTAAGCCTTTACGCCGTGTTTGCTCTGTAGCTCGGAGAATAGAGTACCTGTACCATTATTGCCATAGCGGAGCAGTGCAAGCGAACCTCTGGTGCCTAGGGGTAGGGTGTTGCCGTTATTCTTTAGGAGGGTCATGCTCTCCTCATAAATAGTCTCGAGTAGCGCTTTGCTCTTGCCGTTATTGAGGTCTGCCGATAGGTTGGTCGCCGAGATGGGACTGTGGTCATTGGCTCCCAATAGATACTTCCAAGCGAGTACCTTGCGGCACTTTCGCTCCACCTCGGAGCGCTCTATCTTCTTGCCCTTGAGGGCTTGCCTAAGGTCTGCCAACGTACGATAAGGGTCGGCAGGAGCTAGGAGTATATCATTGCCGGCATTGAATACCTCTACAGCCAAGGACTTGCCACTGGTGGCGTCGATGGCACCCTGCATGGCAAGCCCATCGGTAAAGATGAGTCCCTCGAAGCCTAGCCCTTCTTGCAAAAGCCCGGTGGTAATCAAGCGGCTCGCACTTGCCACTTGCTTGCTGCTGTCCAGCGCAGGCACCGAGAGGTGCCCCGTCATCATGCCCCCCAGCCCACTATTGATATATTGCTGAAATGGCAGTAGCTCCACCTGCTCTAGCCTAGAGCGGTTGTGCTTAATGGTGGGTACTGCTTTGTGGGAGTCTACGTTGGTATCGCCATGCCCTGGGAAGTGCTTCGCCACCGATAATACGCCTTGGCTCTCCAGCCCTTGGGCATACGCCACCACTTGGCGTGCCACTCTCGTAGGGTCGGAACCAAAACTGCGGGTGCCTATGACAGGATTAGCAGGATTATTATTGACATCTGCCACAGGTGCAAAATTGACATGGATACCCATCCTGTGCGCCTCTTCGGCTGTCTTCCTGCCGTATTCAAAGATGGTCAGCAGGTTGTCCGTAGCACCCACCACCATGTTCCTAGGCCATGAGATCGTACCTGAGAGTCTCATGGAGAGCCCCCATTCGCCATCCATTGCCACTAGCATCGGTAGCTGGGCACGTTCTCGCATGCGATTGGTCAGCCGAAGCTGAGCCGAAGGTTCGCCTTTCTGCCACAGCACACCGCCAAACCCTTTCTCCACAAGTTTATCCCAAGCTGCGATAGATTTGCTATCCTCCTTTGGCCATATCATGGGCATAATCAGCTGAGCCAGCATCTGCTCGTCGCTCATCCCCTGCATAGCACTATCGGCATAAGCCCAAGCGGCATCCGCTTTTTGGTTATCCCGCATCATCATTGGCGGAGTGCCAGCCTCCGCTGTCGTTATCCCTATTAGCGCTATTACTGCGCCCCAAATTATGTTTATTCCTTTCATACCCCAAATATACGAATAATAGTGGTACGCATCACCCCTATCAAGTCTGTACTCTATATGCCACGGAGCGGACTACTTAAAGACAAAGTAGACGGCCAGTATCAGACAGACAAATGCCGCGAAATGGTTCCACTGCAGCGGTTCGCCTCTAAAAAAGATCACGGAGAAGATAGTGAACACCGTGATAGAGATAACCTCCTGAACCACTTTGAGCTGCATCAGTGAGAAAGCACCGCCATTGCCCACAAAGCCGTAGCGATTGGCGGGGATCTGGAAAGCGTATTCCAATAACGCTAGTCCCCAACTCAGTAATATGATGAGGTAGAGAGGTGTGGCATTGGTAAATACTTTTATTTGCTCCAGCTTGACGTGTCCGTACCAAGCGAAGGTCATAAAGATATTTGAGATCACTAGTAGACCAATTGTCATCCAAGGATTCATAGCTGTATAATATATGTGTGAAGTTACAGGCAACAAAGTTACCAAATCCTTACCGCTATTCTAGAGTGCCCCATAATGGACAATAGATTTAGGGAAAGATACCCTGTAATGCGCTGAAATAGTCAGCCACTTAGTGGGCATAGTCAAGTAAATTAGGAAATGGGAGTCAATAGGTCAGTGATACCACAGGCACATAAGGTCAAGTAGATAGTAGGATTGTCCCAAAAAAGTCAACCCTATTCGGGAAAAGACGGATACTGTAAGGGCGAAAAACCTTTCATGCCTACTCGTTGACCGCTCTCGCTATACCCCAAGACCATTTAATATATATTAATTGACCAGTTTAATATATACTAAATGAGTAATTTAATATATACTAATTGTGGTGATTAGTATATATTAAATGGTCGTGGGGTCTGCCTAGGCAGGTCAACGAGGTACGGGTATGATTTTTTTCTTCTCTACTTCTCTCAGGCTATTATTTTTGCTATCGGTATGAGAAATTTTGGGTAGATTTGTCTGGTCGGTAAGATTAGTAATTTATTTATGAATAGGTGCTTTATTGCCCTCGGGCTTATTACGATATGGATTGTAGGTCTGGCAGGGTGTGGGTGTGAACATAAGAAAGAAGAGGTGAAGATGCTACAGAAGTTGGCGATCAGTACGGAAACAAGCCTTTATCCAGAGGCTGGTTTTACCAAAGGGGTGTCGGGTGCATTTGGAGGTGCTCTGGGTGAGTGGACTATTTATGGCGGAGGGTGCAACTTCCCTGATAAAGGTCCAAGCGAGGGGGGAACAAAGAAGTATTACCGTTCGGTTTACGGACTGAGAGACGGAGAGACCAGAAGGATAGGTGAGTTGGTCGCTCCTATTGCTTACGGCACTTCTATCCCTAGCAGTGATGGCAAGCGCCTCTACTTCGTCGGTGGTTCGGATGGCACAAAGGCGTATGATACCATTCATGAGGTGACCGCGGAGGGTGTGAAGTTGCTCGATACTAAGCTGCCCTCTGGTTGGTTCGAAGGTAGTGGCGCTTACTCTGGCGATAGCCTTTATCTAGCCGGTGGATGGGTGGCTGATGGTGTGCCAATGGATAGTTTGGTTCAGGTCAATATCAAGACGGGCGAGCATCATACGCTTGCTGCGCTGCCCGATGGTGCACGTATTCAGTGCGTGAGCTTTATCCTCGATGGCTATTTCTATATCTTCGGAGGTCACCGTCCTGCCGTAGGGCTTGAGCAGCCCCCCTATATGCACGAAAAGGCTTATCGCATCAGCATCCATGCCGAGTCCCCTCAGTGGGAATTGGTAGCGGAGCGTCCTACTTTAGAAAATGGGCGTAAGCTCCTCTTCGTGGGAAGCACGGTGGCTGTGGAACCAACCACAAAGCAGGTGTATGTGGTTGGTGGTGTAGACTGGGAGGTCTTTGAGCCTGCTATTATGCGCGGGTTCAATAAAGCTATTGCTACCAAGGAGGGCAACGAAGCGCTCCTAGATAGGTACGCCGAGGAGGGCAAAGCCTATATGAGTATGAAGGAGGAGGATTACCACTTTATGCCACATATTATTCGCTTTATACCGGAGACAAATGGTTGGGAGATTGTGGCGACAGATAATGCGCTAGCTACGGCAGGTGCTGTGCTTGCCGTTTCGCCCGAAGCTGCTACGGTGATTGGCGGAGAGCGCAAACCTGGGGTACGGACTTTCAATGCTTGGAGACAGATATTATGATAAAAGATTATGACTTGAGTACCACCAATTATGGACGGGTACGGAAAGAGGAATACCATATAGCTATTTTGCCTTGGGGGGCTACCGAACCCCACAACTACCACTTGCCTTATCTTACCGACTGCTATCTATCGCAGGCGATAGGGCTGGATGCCGCCCGCCTAGCTTGGGAAAAGGATGTACACACGATGGTGCTGCCCCCTGTACCCTTTGGCGCACAAAACCCAGGGCAGAGGGAGTTGCCTTTCTGTATCCATACTCGGTATGAGACTCAGGCGGGGATTCTGAGCGACATCGTGGAGAGCCTAGATGAGCAAGGTATAAATATACTTCTGATTCTCAATGGTCATGGTGGCAATAGCTTCAAGAATATGATTCGCGACCTCGCTGTGGACTATCCCGACTTCCTGATCCTATCTGCGGAGTGGTGGAAAGCGGCACCCGAGAAGGAGTACTTCGAGATGGACGGAGAGCATGCACACGAGTTGGAAACCTCGGTGATGATGCACTATTTCCCTGAATTGGTAGAACTAGAGCGCGCTGGTGAGGGTAAGCAACATGGCTGGGCTGTGGAGGGGCTGAGAAAAGGTATTGCTTGGACGCCTCGTAACTGGCTGGATGTGACCGAAGATACGGGTGTTGGAGATCCACGCAAGGCAACCCCCGAGAAGGGAAAAGCCTTTGCCGAGGCTTGTGCTCGTGAGATAGCCCAGCTTCTGGTAGAACTCGTGGAGGGCGATGAACTGTACGAAGAATAATTACACAATATATTAGTAAGAAAAGATTATGGCAAAGTTTGAAAAGATTAAGGGCCTATTGGTGGCTCCCTTTACCCCTTTTACCGCTGATGGTAAGGAGGTAAATGTCAGTGTGATTCCACAGTACGCAGAGCTACTTAGGAAGAATGGTCTCGTAGGGGTATTTATCAATGGTTCTTCTGGCGAAGGGTATATGCTTACGGATGAGGAGCGCATGCAGTTGGCTGAGGCTTGGCACAATGCTACTAAGGCGTGGGATAATTTCAAGGTGATCGTGCATGTGGGTTCTACTTGTGTAAAGAGTAGCCGCAAGCTTGCGGAGCATGCTCAAGCCCTAGGCGTATATGGTATTGGAGCTATGGCACCTCCATTCCCAAAGGTAGGTAGGGTAGAGGAGCTAGCTGCTTACTGTGCTCAGATTGCTGAGGGTGCACCTGAGCTTCCATTCTATTTCTATCATATCCCTGTATTCAATGGGGCTTATCTGAGCATGGTAGACTTCCTGAAGTATGTAGATGGTAAGATTCCTAACTTCGCAGGCATCAAGTACACCTACGAGAGTCTATATGAGTACAACCAGTGCATGCTCTATGAGGGTGGAAAGTTCGATATGCTGCATGGTCAAGACGAGACGATTCTTTCTGGTCTCGTGATGGGTGGTGCCCAAGGGGGTATCAGCGGAACTGCCAACTACAATGGGCGTGGCTTGGTGAGCATTATCGAGGAGTGGAATAAGGGCAATATCGATGAGGCGGTGAAGCATCAGAACTATGCTCAGGACGTTATCAACGTGATTGCTAAGTACCGTGGCAATATTGTAGCTGGTAAGCATATCATGAAGCTCCTAGGGCTAGACCTTGGTCCTAACCGCATCCCATTCCGTACGATAGAGCCAGTGGAGTCGGAGGCAATAAGGAGGGAGCTAGAGGCTATTAAGTTCTTCGACGTTGCGGTTAAGTAAGTTCGTATGATAGACTTCGGAAAACAAGCTCAGCGCTATCGCTCTGAGCTTACGGAGGGTATCCTCCCATTTTGGTTGGAGCACGGTCTGGATCGAGAGTATGGTGGGATGCTTACCTGTCTTGATAGGGATGGCGTCTTGATGGACGAGACTAAGTCGGTATGGTTCCAAGGGCGCTCTGCTTTTACCTTCGCCTATGCCTACAATAATGTAGCACAACGCCCCGAGTACTTGGAGGCGAGCAAGCAAATACTCGACTTTATGGAGCAATACTGCTTCGACCCCAAGGACGGACGTATGTACTTCGAGGTGAAGCGCGATGGTACGCCACTTAGGAAGCGTCGGTATGTGTTCTCGGAGAGCTTCGCAATCATCGCTTGGGCTGAATATGCCAAGGCAACGGGTGATAAGAGCTATGCCGAGAAGGCACTCAATCTATTCTTCAAAGTACAACAGTGGCTGGCTACTCCTGGAATGCTGGAGCCTAAGTATCTACCTTCGCTAGAGGCGGTGGGGCATAGCATTACGATGATTATGCTCAATGTGGCGGTGGTGCTCTCGCAGGTCACCGAGGATGAGCGCCTAGCTAAGCAAGTGGAGGAGAGCTTCCGCCTTATCAAGGACAAGCTCTATCAGCCTAAGTATAATTGCGTACTGGAGATGGTAACTCCTGAGGGAGAGATGATTGATACCCTCAATGGTCGGGTTATCAATCCTGGTCACTGTATCGAGACTGCATGGTTCCTAATGGAGGCGAGTCGCCTAATGCCGAACCTCTCTTGTGCCAAGGAGATGCGTGACTTCTCTACTACGATACTCGATGATGCGTGGAAGTGGGGTTGGGACGAGGTACATGGTGGTATCATCAACTTCCGTGACTGCAAGGGCTTCCCTGCACAAGACTATTCGCAGGATATGAAGTTCTGGTGGCCACAGACCGAAGCACAGATAGCTACCCTTTATGCCTATATCCTTACGGGAGATGAGAAGTATGTAGACTGGTACCAGAAGGTAGATGATTGGGCTTGGAAGCACTTGAAGGATAAGGAGTATCCCGAGTGGTACGGCTATCTGCATCGTGATGGTACTGTGGCTCAGCCTGCCAAGGGAAATATTTTTAAGGGTCCTTTCCATATCCCTCGTATGCTTGTAAAGGCATCGCTCCTGTGTGATGAGATAACTACTCTTAGGAAGTAAACTATGGCAGACGTCAGACACATCAAAGAGAGTAAGTGGTATGCTTGGCTGGTGGTAGTGCTACTGAGTATGGTAGCGCTACTCAACTACCTAGATCGTCAGGTACTCTCTACTATGCGCGAGAGTATCGCTGTGGATATCCAAGCGCTCCAGGATATGGAGAACTTCGGTATGCTTATGGCGGTATTCCTCTGGATCTACGCATTCCTTAGTCCTGTAGCGGGTGGCTTTGCCGACCGTTTTAGTCGTAAATGGATTATTGTAGGGAGCCTAGGGGTATGGAGTGCGATTACCCTAGGCATGGGTTTCTGTACCACCTTTGAGCAGATGCTGGTACTTCGTGCCATTATGGGTGTGAGCGAGGCACTATATATCCCTGCGGGACTGGCTCTTATCACGGAGTATCATACGGGCAAGACTCGTTCGCTTGCTACTGGTATCCACATGATAGGGCTCTATCTAGGACAAGCCTTGGGTGGCTTTGGCGCCACTGTGGCGCACCATCTCAGTTGGCAAGAGACGTTCCACTGGTTCGGTGTTATCGGTGTTGCATATGCCGTGCTGCTCTCAATTGTATTGATGGATAAGCGCACTGTAAGTGGAAAGAAGGCAACTGCGGATGTCGTGGTAGCTAAGGTGCCGGTGATGACTGGGCTGAAGCGACTATTCGGCACGCCAGCCTTTTGGGTTATCCTAGTGATGTTTGCCGCCCCTAGTCTCCCAGGCTGGGCGGTGCGCAACTGGTTGCCCACTCTATTCGCAGAGAATTTGGGCGTGGATATGATGCAGGCTGGACCTATGAGTACCATATCCATTGCGGCAAGCAGTCTGGTGGGCGTCATCATTGGTGGCGTACTGAGCGATAAGTGGGTAATGAGCAACCTCCGTGGGCGTGTATATACAAGTGCGATAGGATTGGCATTTACCATTCCCGCTCTAGTCCTCGTAGGTATCGGTAGTACTACCTTGGCTATCGTGGGTGCAGCACTTTGTTTCGGTATTGGCTATGGTCTATTCGATGCCAATAACATGCCTATCCTTTGTCAGTTTGTACCCGATAGTCTGCGGAGCACGGCATACGGCTTCATGAACTTTGTGGGCGTGCTTGCTGGTGCAGTAGTGACGCAAGTACTCGGTGCTTGGGCACAAGAGGGACACCTTGGCATTGGCTTCGCCGTACTCGCAGGTGTGGTGCTATTGGCACTTATCCTCCAGATTGTATTCCTAAGGCCTAAGGCTATCGATATGACCAATCAGGAGTTTTACCAAAAGTAATACGCTATATATTATACAACAATCGGGGCTATGCTGGATGGTTCAGCATAGCCCCGATTTGTTGTATTGTACCATCTCCGTTGTCCTAACATTGAAATATTATATGATTATTTTTGTCATGCAATATCTTTAGTTATCACAACACTCCAAAAGCCAATGAACGCTTATAATTTTGAAGTTTCAAAAAAATGTCTTACATTCGTTTCTTAGACTTTTGTTCATTATTATTGTACTTACCTAAGTTTTGCTCTTTATGAAAAGAATTATTGCCTCTATTATTGCTATTGATCCCTCTAACCTTGAAGGCGCAAGGGGTATTTAATGTCCAACTGGACTATAAGATGCAAACAAACTTTGGAGGGACGCCCACCTCCTATTGATGACCTTTGAATATAGATACTAAGCCATCACGATTGAGCCCAGACTAAGGGGAAATACTTCTCAAACTCCTGGATCAGGAGGGCGACCTCTTCGGGGGCATGCTCCGTAAGCCCCTCTAGACGATATACCCAACCTAGTGACTTATACTTGTGTACTCCAAAAGTGTGATAAGGAAGCACCTCGACCCTATCAATATTGGTGAAGCCGCTATACTGCTCTCCAATAAGACGGATATCCTCTGGAGAATCATTGTAGCCCGGCACCATCACACAGCGGAGGCGCATGGGAATACCCTGCCGCTCCAAGTATTCTGCCATTCGACGAACATTTATATTGCGTGCTTCGGTGAGGTGTCTGTGCTTGGTCTCGTCCACTGCCTTTACATCTAGTAGCACCATATCTGTGTGCTCAAGTAGCGCTTTGACATCATCATTGAGAAACGAACCATTGGTATCTACCACAATGTGGATGTCGTGTTCCTTGAGTTGCCTGAATAAAGGCAAGAGCTGACGAGCCTGTAGCATCGGTTCGCCTCCTGAAAAGGTAATCCCCCCACGCCGACCAAAGAACGCCTTCTGGCTCAGTGCTAAGTCGAGGATCTCCTGTGGGTCTGTCTCCTTACCCCCTTCAAAAGCTATGGTATCCGGATTGGCACAGAAGGCGCACTTAAAATTGCATCCTTGGAGAAATACGACGAGCCGGAGCCCCGGCCCGTCGAATGTCCCCATAGATTCGTACGAATGTACTCTAATCATGATTGTAGTTATCAACGCATACGCTCATGGAAGCTTCTGGAGATTACCTCTAACTGGTGTTCACGGCTGAGCTGTACAAAATTGACCGCATAGCCCGATACACGGATTGTGAGTTGGGGATAATTCTCCGGGTGCTCCATTGCGTCTTCGAGCATCGCACGATTGAGCACGTTTACGTTGAGGTGGTGCGCTTCTTTAGAGAAGTAACCATCCATCATACTCACAAGGTTTTCTACACGCTCCTCTGCATTAGAACCAAGAGAGTGTGGTACGATACTAAAGGTATTGCTCACTCCATCGAGGGAGTTTTCATAATTGATCTTTGAGACCGAAGAGAGCGACGCAATCGCACCTCTCTGGTCACGTCCGTGCATTGGATTGGCTCCCGGAGCAAAGGCAACGCCTGCGCTACGACCGTCGGGGGTAGCTCCCGTTTTCTTGCCATACATTACGTTGGACGTAATGGTGAGGATAGATAGCGTAGGCTCTGCATTCTTATAGATTGGAAGATCTCTAAGTTGTCCCATGAAAATATCTACAATATTCGTAGCTATACTATCTACACGGTCATCATCATTGCCAAAGCAGGGATATTCGCCCTCTGTGTGAAAGGCTGTCGAGAGACCATCTGCATTGCGCTCTACACGTACTTGTGCGTGCTTGATAGCCGAGAGCGAGTCGGCAACAATCGATAGTCCAGCTGCTCCGTAAGCGAGATTGATTGCGGGATTGGTATCGATAAATGCCATCTGTGCTTTTTCGTAGTAGTACTTATCGTGCATGTAATGGATGATATTCATCGCATCGTTGTACACTCTTGCCACTTCTCTAAGTACAAGGCGATAGTTGCTCATCACCTCCTCGAAGTCCAAGATATCACTCTTAAGTTCTGGAATACAGTCTATTACAACCTTCCCCGTATTTTCACAGCGCCCACCATTGATAGCGAGCAGAAGCGCCTTGGCAAGATTGGCTCGTGCGCCGAAGAATTGGATCTGCTTGCCTATCTCCTGGAAAGAAACACAGCAAGCGATGCCATAGTCGTCAGAACCACGAGTCCCACGCATGAGATCATCATTTTCGTACTGGATACTAGAAGTATCGATAGAGGCCTGAGCGCAGAAGTCTTTGAAGCCCTGAGGAAGATCTTGCGCCCAGAGGACAGTCATGTTGGGCTCGGGACTTGGGCCGAGGTTATAGAGCGTCTGGATAAAGCGGAACGATGTCTTAGTCACCTTGTGACGACCATCCGACAGGCGACCTCCAATAGACTCAGTGACCCAAGTGGGATCGCCGGCAAAGATTTCGTTGTAGCTATTCATGCGGAGATGACGCACCATCCTCAGCTTAATCACAAACTGGTCGATTAACTCTTGAGCAAACTCCTCGGTGATATTACCCTTTTGTAAATCATACTCAATATAAATATCCAAGAAAGATGAGACATTGCCCAATGACATCGCAGCGCCGTCTTGCTCCTTCACCGCTGCTAGATATGCCATATACACCCACTGCACTGCCTCCTGAGCCGACTCTGCCGGGCGAGAAAGGTCAAGTCCATAGATATTGCCCAGCTCCTTTATCGCATAAAGTGCCTTAATCTGCATGCGTACCTCTTCACGTAGCCGCACACGAGCTTCTGTCATCGGGCTGGTAAGCGTAGCCAAGTCTGCTTCCTTCGCTTCAATGAGGCGATCAAGACCGTAGAGCGCAAGCCTACGATAGTCCCCTATCACTCGACCACGAGCATAGTTATCAGGCAGACCTGTCAAGAACCCGAGCGAACGAAACTTGCGAATCTCATCTGTATAGGCATCGAATACTCCCTCATTGTGTGTCTTAGCATAATGAGTGAAGATATCCAACACCTTAGGAGATAGCTCTACCCCATTCTCTTCACAAGCCTTGCGTACAACACTGATGCCTCCGTATGGTTTGATTGAGCGACGTAGCAATTCGTCTGTCTGTAGCCCCACAATCAATTCATCCTCCTTAGAGATATAGCCAGCAGCGTGTGATGTGATGGTAGAGACTGTCTCCGCATCTATAGAACGTACACCATTATTGGCACGCTCCTCCTTGATAGCATCTAGGCATAGCCTCCATATACGCTTAGTCCGTTCCGATGCTCCTGAGAGAAACGATGCATCCCCATCATAAGGGGTCACATTTAGGAGGACAAAGTCCCTCACATTGATCTCGCTATTCCAACGACCTTTCTTAAAATCCATGATATTATACCTTATCTTAAATTCCTTATATCTTTATTTGCAATACAAAGTTATCAAATATAATGTTTAGTTGCAATGCTTGTATGATTAAATATTTGCCATTCGTGCGAATTGCAACAGGTCTACCCTAGAATAGACAAAAAGAACCCCCATCCGATAATCTATCGGATGGGGGTTTCCTATTTACTTACGCCACATCTACTGCGGCTATAAGGGGCTTACCTAAGCCTCTATTTAAATTCAAGACGGAAGGAGCCTGCAGGTTGAGCACCGTCATAGCATAGATTACACTCTGGTCCCACTATAGGATCCCACGCGTAGACTACGTCTGTCGCACCTGAATTAGCAGGAATCGTCACCTCGAGACTGCGCTGATCTTTAGAGATAATGGCAGAGACCTCTATGCGCTCTCCTGAAGTGGTAATGACTTCCAACCCTTTCACTGAGCTACTCCCGTCGGTGGTGGCGAGTCGTCCTTTTGAAGGGACAAAATCAATGCGCCACTTATCTGCTCCAATTCTATTAATCCCCAATGGTATCGGGCTGTCTGCTACAATATTTCTATGGTAATTGTATTGTAATGCCAAGGCAACAAGCCTATTTGCCACCGGGAGCTTCTCTTTTGGGTGTACGTCGTTAGGGTCACCATAATCGTGCGACACGGCGAGGTGTACACCCGGGATTATAGGATCGCTTGCCAACATAGCCTGATGCCACCTAAACCAGGGCCAAGGCGTACGCTCGATAGAACTCAATTGTACCGTGTAAATCGGAAGAGATGTGCCATGGTACCTCCTGAGGTCTTCTACCAATAGTGGAAAGAGACGTGCGTATAGCTCGGCATTTTCTGCATCGCTCTCCCCTTGATACCATAGAGCCCCGGCAAATGGGATCTCACCTAGCTGGACGAGTCCGGCCTCATAGTTGAAAGAGGGATCGTAACTATGCCTTTGGAAAGAATCCTTACTTTTCTCTCCCAAATTGGTCGTAGCACGCTCCCTTGCCCATCGCATCATATAATCAGTACTTCGCCAATTGACAAAAGATCCGTGAAAAAACGGGTCCTCTATCAATCGCTCTCTACTTACCCATGAAAGAAGAGGACTACCTCCCACTGCCAATTGCACTACACCTACAGGTACATCGATTTGCTCCTGCAACTGTCTCCCAAAAGCATAACCTATTCCAGAGAATGACAATGCCTCCTCCTCAGCATCTTTCCCCCATTTACCGTGGTAAAAATCCAATTCGTTAGCACGCTGGAGCACCTCATCACTCCAAACCACATTATCGGTGCGAGCCAATTCCCATAGATGAAAAAGGCGTAGCGGTCGTTGGGCATCAGCACTCTTTGCGAGCTCCTTCCCGCCATTGATATTACCAAGGTGCCACTCCATATTACTTTGCCCGAGGGCGAGCCATACTTCACCCACCAAGATATCCGTAAAGCGGGTAGTCTCTTTGCCATGCTTAATGGTCATCTCATAGCTCTTGTAGCTACCCTTAGGCGTCAAAATAATGACGCTCCACCTACCGTCTTCACCTGAGACCGTGCTTAGCTTCTGCCCATTCCATTCTACTGTAATAGGAGTGCCTGCGTTCGCTATCCCCTCCATCTGTATCGCACTGGACTGCTGCAATACCATACCACTGCCCCAGATGGAAGAGATCCGGAAACCTCCAAAGTCTCCAGTCAAGTGCCGGTACACCGTCTTAGCTAGGAGCTCTGCACCGGCCTTATTAGGGTGCAAAGTTGGGCGGTCTGTAATCAAATCAGGGCGGTGCGCAAATGCCCTATTGAGGTCGATAAAGTGTACATTCCTCGCCTGCACCACCTGCTCAATCTCCTTTTGTAAAAGACTGTGC
The DNA here is from genome assembly GCF_018206105.1 of Porphyromonas levii. NCBI lineage: Bacteria > Pseudomonadati > Bacteroidota > Bacteroidia > Bacteroidales > Porphyromonadaceae > Porphyromonas > Porphyromonas levii. The sequence continues at coordinate 35,295 of NZ_JADRGN010000013.1, read as the reverse complement.
CACACCTGAGTGCTCGATGTATAGCGTTGATGCCCTGTAAATATTGGGGTCATACTACAGATATAAATCTCGACATCGGGATTGAGGCTACGCACTTGATCAATCAACCAGACATAGTCTTGCCTAAACCGGTCTCTGTAAAAGGGGAAATTGCGAGGATCGGTGTCATTGAGTCCCAAGTGAATGACCGCAATATCGGCAGGGAATGCCATTGCATCTGCATATTGCTGAGTTTTAACATAAGGGTTGTGCCCATTCTTGAGGAGTGTAGCGCCGCTGTGCCCAAAGTTGCGTACCTCATAATCATCACCTAATAATCCCTGAAGCACCGATGGATAACTCTCCGTCTTGGCATCCTTGAGCCCCATCCCCTCGGTGACAGAGTCTCCTATACACGCTACCCTCGTCTTTTTGCTCTGCTGTGCCCAACTCCCTGTGCTACCCAACAGCACAAATAAAGACAAAAACAATGCCTGAATCAATCTCATATCTTTCAAACTAATTATTATCTATTTCAAGCAAAAATACTCATTATAAGTGATTTATTCAAGCCCACATTGAGGTCGTCTATACTTCCGAAGTGATTTCTCTGGATGCTTCAATTTTCTTGTACCGAGCGGGATAGATATATTTGCATGTACAAATAAAAAATTATTCCCAGAGATAACTAAGTCTATCTCTAGGAATAATTCTATCTATAGATTCTCTTTTCGGGAGAGATCGATTAGATGGATTTGTAAGTAATTCCCAAGGCTTCGGCGATACCACTTCTCAGGTCATACTGTGGCTGGAAACCGAGGGATAGGAGGGGAGTGATGTCGCAAAGCCAATTGTGCTGGGCAAGAATCGGATACTTGTCTTGGTTAAACACAAGGGGTTTCCCGATAATCTTTCCGAGCTTATCCCCTATATAACATGCTCGTTTGACCAATCGGAGCGGCACACGCACCTCTCTCACCCGTCGTCCTATGAGTTGAGACACAATCTGTGTGAAGTCTTGGTCGGTATAGTCCCTACCATCACTCAGCAAGTAACGCATTCCATAGCTCTCAGGGTGCTGGAGTAAGAAGCTCACCGCCCTTGCTACATCACGTACATGCACAAAGCTAAGAAGCTGTGGCGTAGTGCCCGATACGAAGCTGAAGCCCCTCTTCATCGTCTGAATGGAGAGGATATAGTCTTGATCCCCTTTGCCATACACTCCTGTCGGGCAGAGGATTACGTGTGGTATCACCGACGCAGCAATGGCCTTCTCCGCTGCCAGTTTGCTCCTTCCATACTCCGTAATAGGCTGTTGGGGGCTATCGCTTCGGAGTGGTTGCTCTGTGAGATTGGGGGCGAAGCTACTCATACTACTCATGTAGAGGAAGCACTTAGGGCGCCGAACCAATGCCTCTAGTGCCCTAAGCAGACGTGTAGTATTGCGATAATTGACCTCCATAAAGGTACTCCGATGGCTGCACTTCGTAACCCCTGCATTGTGCACCACATAGTCGAAGCCCCCAATCTCCTCAAAAGCGCTCTTCATCTGAGCTGTAGAGCCATAGTCTACCTCCACAATCGATTCACTCTCGAGCCCCCTTCGATTACTCTCGCTCCGCACAGCCACCCACACTTCATAGCCACTATCCTTTAGCTCTTGGAGCAGGTAGCGACCTATGAAGCCTGTGGCGCCTGTAAGGAGTAGCCTTGGAGAAGGTGTCATTGGATGATATCTAGTTCCTTAAAGCAGAGTTTTAGAATCTTCACTGCCCGCTCTACTTGTTCTATAGAGTGCGTAGCCATGAGGGCAAAGCGCACGAGGGTATCCTCTGGCGCACAGGCAGGAGGGATAACGGGGTTGATAAATACGCCATTATCGAAAGCGAGCTTCGTGACCGCAAAGGTTTTGTCCACATCCCTTACGTAGAGAGGGATTATAGGTGAAGCCGTGTCGCCAATCTCGAAGCCTTCTTCGCGGAAGCGCTTGAGGGCATAATTGGTCACCGTCCATAGTTGCTCTATCCGTTCGGGCTCTTGCTCTAGTATCTCCACCGCCTTGAGTGCGCAAGCGGTAGCGGCAGGAGATGATGAAGCGGAGAAGATATAGGTACGTGTGGTGTGGCGAAGATAGTTGATGACCGAAGCATCGGCAGTCACAAAGCCTCCGATAGAGGCAAGTGACTTACTGAAAGTCCCCATGATGAGGTCTACATCCTTGGTCACACCGTAATGGTCACAGATACCACGCCCATTGCGCCCGAATACGCCCACTCCGTGCGCTTCGTCTACGAGTAGGGTGGCATTGTACTTATACTTCAGCGCCACAATCTCGGGGAGTGGTGCCAGATCGCCCTCCATAGAGTACACACCATCCACCACGATTAGTTTGAGTGCCTCGGGGTTACACTTCTGTAGCTGACGTTCTAGGTCTTCCATATCGTTGTGCTTAAATCGGATAGACTTCGCACTGGCGAGCCTGCGACCGTCTATGATAGAAGCATGTACACGGCTATCATATAGAATATAATCATTGCGCCCCACGAGCTGAGGGATTACACCCGAATTGACCGTAAAGCCAGTGGCGAGAACAAGTGCATCATCCTTTCCGATAAACTCCGCCATCTTACGCTCCAGAGTATTATGAAGGTCTAGCGTGCCATTGAGGAAGCGAGAGCCCGCACAGCCACTGCCGTACAGCTCCATAGCCATCTGCCCAGCTAGGATTACCTCGGGGTGATTGGTCAGACCCGTGTAGGCATTGGAGCCGAACATCAATACCCTCTTCCCCTGCATGGTCACCTCTGGCTCTTGCTTGCTAGTGGTTTCTCGGAAGTAAGGGTATATGCCCTTCGCCATAAACTCTTGCGGTACACGGTACTGCTCTGTTCGTTCCTGAAGTATGCCCTTAGTCTTTTGTTGTAATGTTGCTTGTAGCTCCATGTCTGTATATAAAAGGATAAAATTACATTCTGCGGGCAAATATAGTAATTATATCCAGTAAATTGCACGTATATGCAGATAAAATCGTGAGTATAATAATATGTATTTTGTTTTAGCCTTTCGATGCAACTAAAATGCGTCCGCAGCGTGTCGGCTGCGAGCGCACAGAGTATTCCTTGAAAAAACTAATAAAATTGCTTTTGCTTTAGAAGTCTTGTCGCCCACCATGAGTAGGCGTTCCAAAATATTTTCCGTCGTTGGAAAGGTAGGTTTCCAACCGTGGAAACTTTTATTTCCGTCGATGGAAACTTATCGTTCCAACCTTGGAAACTTTTGTTTCCATCGACGGAAACTTCGCAATCCCCGGCTGACGATACCTAATTGTTACTTGTTTATCCATGATTTTGCTAACTCAATGTGTCTACTATTTCAGGAGAGGACAGAACTTATAAAGACAAAGCAGCTACACGAATATCAACATCCGCATAGCTGCCTCCAAATTTATTTATCACAATCTAGAGAAATTACTTCGCTCTTATCTTCTCGATACGCCGAAGCGCCTCTTTCGATGCGTTTTGGTGTGCTTTCTTCTTAGAATTACCCACACCCACGGTACACATCTGCCCGGTAGGAAAGTTTATTCTTAGTTCGCAACGGTGGATAAAGCCCTGCTCCTTGGTGAAGTTGGTATCGAGGTGTACAAACTCGTAGTCTACCTTCTCCTTCTGCATCAGGATAATGAGCTCAGTCTTGTAGTCCTCTTCCTTCTTGGCTACCACACGTACATTGTTCTTGGAGACAATCAGGTTGGAACGGACGAACTGAGCCGCAAAGTCGTACCCTTTATCCAAGTACATGGCACCTATTAGAGCCTCCAGAGTGTTGCCCATCACATCTGCGCCCTTGAGTGTGACGCCGCTATCTGCGTAGATGAGCTTATCTAGTCCGAGCTTTGCTGCAGTGGCATTCATATTCTGCCTATTCACGAGATAGGAGCGGATACTCGTGAGTGTCCCCTCGGCTTCATCAGGATAGAGCTCATATAGGGTATGCCCTACTGCTAGGCTCACCACGCTATCGCCAAGGTACTCTAGTCGCTCATTGCTCCGCATACCTCCAGCACCTTCGTACGAACGATGGGTAAGAGCCTGAGAGTATATCTGAGGATTACTTATCTCTGTGCCCATCATCTTCTCCAACGCTATGTGGCGGAGTGTTTTGGGATTCCCCTCTAGTACCTCTTTCTTTCGGAAAGGGGTGGCGAGCTTGCGCACCCTTTTCCGAACTATAGTTAGTATGGCTCTTATGCCCATAGGTGTTGCTTATTCTTCGTACTTCTTGAATATTACAGAAGCGTTGTGGCCGCCAAAGCCAAAGGTGTTGGATAGAGCCACCTTGATAGGACGCTCTTGCTTTACATTGAAGGTGAAGTTGAGCTTATAATCTATTTCTTCATCCTCATCACCATCGGCATGGTTGATAGTTGGTGGAATCACACCGTCCTTGATGGCCATCACGCATGCCATCGCCTCTATGGCTCCAGCTGCTCCTAGGAGGTGACCGGTCATAGACTTGGTACTGCTGATGTTGAGCTTGTAGGCGTGGTCACCAAATACGCTCTTAATAGCTTTCACCTCGCTAATATCGCCAACAGGGGTAGAGGTACCGTGTACATTAATATAGTCTATGTCCTCTACCTTGAGCCCAGCATCATCAAGCGCATTGAGCATCACCAGCTTTGCGCCTAGCCCTTCTGGGTGAGACGCTGTGAGGTGGTAGGCATCGGCAGATAGACCGCTACCAATCATTTCTGCATAGATCTTGGCACCGCGAGCCTTGGCGTGCTCGTACTCCTCAAGCACTAGGGTAACGCCTCCTTCGCCCATCACGAAACCATCACGACTAGCACTGAATGGGCGTGAAGCCGCCTGAGGGTCATCGTTGCGGGTAGAGAGTGCATTCATGGCATTGAAGCCACCTAGACCTGCTATGGTGATAGGCGCTTCGGCACCACCGCTCAGAATCATATCGGCCTTGCCTAGACGAATCAGATTGAACGCATCGATGATGGCATTGGTACTAGACGCACAGGCCGATACTGTAGCGTAGTTAGGACCATGGAAACCATAAGCCATGCTGATCTGACCCGCAGCCATGTCGGCAATCATCTTGGGCACAAAGAAAGGGCTGAAACGAGGACCACGCTCTTCGTTGTAGCCCATGACCTCCTCCTCGAAGGTCTTCATACCACCGACACCGCTGGTGAAGATAACTCCTATGCGGTTCTTATCGGCTTGCTCTAGATCGATACCACAATCCTTGATCGCTTCGTCCGCACTTACTAGGGCGAACATGGTGTAGCGGTCATACTTGCGTGCCTCCTTGCGGTCGAAATGCTTATTGGGGTCGAAGTCCTTTACCTCGCAGGCAAATTGTGTCTTGTGTTTCTCGGTATTCAGCAGGGTGATTGTCCCTGCACCGCTCTTGCCTGCTTTAAGTGCTTCCCAGGTGGTAGGCGCATCGTTGCCTACAGGTGTGATAGCGCCTAGTCCGGTCACTACTACTCTCTTAAGCTCCATATATATCTGTAATGATAATTGTATACTTGTTATCTGAATATCTTTGCTATTTAAGAATAAAAGTGCTCCCAAGGGCGTTATCCCCAGGGAACACTTTTATATAAGCTTACTGCTTACTTGCTAGCAAGAGCCTCCTCGATGTGCTGGATAGCATCACCTACAGTCTGGATATTCTGAGATACCTCGTCCTCGATAGTGATATCAAAAACCTTCTCAAACTCCATGATTAGCTCTACGGTATCAAGTGAGTCAGCACCAAGATCGTTGGTGAAGCTAGCAGCCTCTGTAACCTCACTAGCATCTACGTTTAGCTTGTCTACGATGATCTCCTTTACCTTAGCAGCAATTTCTTGATTTGCCATAGTTAATCTTACTTAGTAGTTATCAATATTCAATCTTATTACTTATCCACAAAAGTAGCTATCTTTGAGCATACATCTCTGTTAACTACGGAGCAAAGATATAAAAAATAATGCACAGGCAATATATGAGTGTGCACATTTAACTTTATTTGAGATGAAGAAGATAGCGATATTTGCCTCAGGAAGTGGATCGAATATGCAGAAAATTGCGGAGTATCTACGTGAGCACCCACAAGCAGGGGTGCAGATAGCTTGCGTAGTGAGTGATCAACCAGAGGCTTATGTACTGGAGCGTGCCAAGAAGCTCGGCATCCCGAGCCACTGCCTTACGCGTGAGGAACTAAGCACCCCTAGCGTGTTCTTGCCCCTCTTGAAGCAATATGGCATAGATGCCATTGTCTTGGCAGGGTACTTGAGACTAATCCCAGAGTTTCTACTAGAGGCTTATCCTCAGAGGATAGTCAATATTCACCCGGCACTCCTCCCTAAGTACGGCGGTAAGGGGATGCATGGGATGCATGTCCATAGGGCTGTGAAAGCAGCTGGGGAAACGGAGTCGGGCATCACTATACACGTGATAGATAAGGAGTATGACCGTGGGACAACTTTATTCCAAGCGAGTATAGTGATAGACCCTATCCACGATACGGCGGAGCAGATTCAGCAGAAGGTAATGAAGCTGGAGCATTGTTACTTCGCTCCTGTGGTGGTTCGGTGGGTCAATGAACTAGGTTGAAGTCCTAGGGAAGTCGGAGGAGGATTAGCTGGTTGGTTCTCTGTGGCAAGTAAGTTGCAAATGAGTTGCAAGGTAGTGTCCTTATCTTTGTGGAAAGATAATATTGATAGGAGGATTTATGAGTGATAAAAACTGTAGTGGCGGCTGTGCTTGTGGCTGTGCTAGTAATAGTACTTGTGGTACGGAGGCTACCCATAATCATGATGAGAGTTCCAAAGGACTAAGGAGAGTCAACGTTTCGGTTGCTATCTTGCTATTGACTGCGCTGGTGTCGTATTTCTTCGAGTGGTGGGGGGTAGAGTGGCTGAAGAGCATTGCTCTAATGATAGCTTTTCTCCCAGTAGGGCTTCCGGTAATGCTCGAAGGGTGGAGCCTGATACGCCACGAGCGGTCTTACTTTAATGAGTGTACCCTAATGGTGGTTGCCTCTGTCGGGGCTTTTGCCATAGGTCAGCACTGTGAAGCTGTCTTGCTGATGCTCTTGTATCAATTGGGTCAGTACCTCGAGGCTAAGGCGGTAGGTAAGGTGCGCCATAACATCTCCGAGCTTGTGGATGTCCGAAACGATATGGTACAGCTCGTAGAGGGAAGCTCAACCCGTGAGATACTTGCTACAGATGCTCGCGTGGGCGATATCCTACGTGTGGCACCTGGTAGACGCGTGTCGCTGGATGGTAGACTACTCAGTGAGGTGGCGGTGCTGGATCAATCGTCCCTCACCGGAGAGAGTATGCTGGTAGAGTTAGAAGCGGGGGAGGAAGTCTTGGCAGGAAGCTTGGTGAGCCGTATGCCGATAGATATTGAGGTGCTTAAGCCGTATGAAGATAGTACCCTAGCTAAGATACTAAAGATGACGGAGGAAGCTGCCGAGCATAAGCCCAAGACTGAGCGTTTCGTCCGCCGATTTGCAAAGGTGTATACTCCCATTGTGTTTGCCTTAGCGGTGCTCGTGGTATTATTGCCTTGGCTTGTACTAGGTTCGGCTTACGAATTCCAGGAATGGCTCTATCGGGGATTGGTCTTTTTGGTTGTCTCTTGCCCTTGTGCCTTGGTGATTAGTGTGCCGCTTAGTTATGTCTGTGGGCTAGGAGCTATGAGCCAGCACGGTCTATTGGTGAAGGGGGCTATTCATCTGGAGGAGCTTAGGAAGGTCGAAGCGGTAGTCTTCGATAAGACTGGTACACTCACCGAGGGACATTTCGAGGTCAAAGACCTCCGACTCCTTGAAGGGGTCTCACGCGAAGAGGCACTAGGTTATCTCCTCGCCCTAGAGGCTCGGAGTACGCACCCAATGGCGATGGCTATTCAGCGATATGCCGAGGGGGTAGAGCCAGCAGAGGTAGCGCAAGTAGAGGAGTTGCCTGGCTTAGGGCTACAGGCGGTAAGTGCGTCGGGCAAACGATTGCTGGTGGGGAGTGACCGTCTACTGGAGCGCCATGACATCAGTACCCATGGGGTAGGGGGTGCAAGCGTAATCTTGCTTGCCATAGATGGACGATTGGTTGCGGAGGTGGTACTCTCCGATGTGCTTAAGCCTAATAGTACCGAGGCGGTAGAGGCTCTGAGGGCGGCAGGCACGACCCATGTCGTGATGCTCTCAGGGGACAAGATGGAAGCCGTAGTAGAGACTGCCCGAATGGTTGGTATTGCCGATGCTAGGGGTGGACTACTGCCAGACGATAAGATGGAGGCAGTGGCGGAGCTACTAGCCGAGCATAAGGTGGCTTTTGTAGGCGACGGGCTCAATGATGCTCCAGTAATGAAGCTGAGTAGTGTGGGTATTGCCATGGGCGGCATGGGTAGCGATGCCACGATAGAGGCTGCCGATGTGATTATCCAGAGCGATGACCCCCTGAAGGTGCCCCAAGCCATAGATATCTCTCGCTATACCCACAAAATTGTAGTGCAAAACATTAGCTTTGCCCTCGGCTTTAAGTTCCTCGTTATGCTACTGGCGGTAGTTGGGTTTGCTTCGCTAACTCTTGCGGTGATTGCCGATGTAGGGGTGACACTCTTCGTGGTGCTCAATGCCCTGAGAGCGCTCGCCTATAAGTCTAAGGTGTAAGGAATGGAGGAGTGCTATGGATAAGGAGAGACTAACAAGATTGCTAGACCACTTTGGCGTGCGTATTACCCCCGTGCGTCATCTCCTCTATAGAGCCTTGGAGGAGGCAAGCACTGCGATGAGTCTGAACGACTTAGAGACGGAGCTGGTAACGGTGGATAAGAGTAGTATCTTTCGCAACCTACAGCTATTCCTTGGGGTGGGATTGATTCATCAGATACAGGATGGTAGTGGAATAGCTAAGTATGCGGTCAATCAGTCGCACGAGCACAGCCACGCACACTTCACGTGCGAGGTGTGTGGCGAGACGATATGCCTCGATGGATTGTCGCTGGATTATAGCCAACTGCTTTTGCCTGAGGGGTACAAGGCAGGTGGCTATACCCTCATTATTAAGGGGGTATGCCCGCATTGCAATAAGAAACAGTGGCGTCTACCTTAGCAATACACTATTTTGGCGATGAGGGGAGAGCATCTCCTTGGGCAGGCTCTTACAGATTTTCTCTACTAAGAAGTCCCTAAGGCGTGTGCGGATAAAGTGAGGGTGCGTGACCATCATAATCTCTCGGGTAGGTACTGGAATAGCGAAGGGACGCACTAGGCGCTTTTGCTCTTGGGAGAGCTGGTCTATTGCCAATTCGGGTATAAAGGTAACTCCTCGCCCTCCTTCTACCATGCGCATAAAAGTCTCTATACTGCCCAGATGATAAGCTCTTTGGCTTGCTGATGCTTCCTTAATCTGGCAGAACCGAACCAGCTGGTCACGGAAACAGTGTCCCTCCTCTAGCAACCACAAAGATTTACCTGCAAGGTCGCTACTTTTGATTCTATTTACCTTGAATAGCTCATCTCGCTCTGAGACGTAGGCAAAATACTGTTCGTAGAATAGCTCTGTGATCCCAAACCCATCTGTAGTCCCGATATCCGCCATGATACCTGCATCTATTTCACCTCTGAGAAGCGCTTCTTTGATACGAGGCGACTTCATCTCCGTTATCCTTATATCCAGCTCGGGGTGCTCTCGCATCATCTGAGGAAAGAAGCGAGGGAGTAGGTAGGGTGCTATGGTAGGTAGGATGCCTATATGAAAGGTGCCTGTGAGAGAGCCTTGCGACTCGCGGACGGTGCCGAGTAGTTTCTCTGACTCGCGTAGAACCACTTCGGCTTGTGCTACTACCGCTTCGCCAATAGGGGTGATACCGAGAGGTGTTTGTTTGCGATCGAAGAGCTTAGCCTCCAGTTCGTCCTCCAGTTTGGAAATCATCGCACTCAGTGTGGGCTGCGTTACGTCGCACTCCTCGGCTGCTCTGCCAAAGTGTCGCGTGCGGGATAGCGCAAGGAGGTATTCTAGTTGTTGTAGTGTCATATCTATCTTTATTTATACAAATATACACCTTTTGCTTATCTCTCCAAAAGGTGCTGTAGACGGGGCTTGCCGTTGGGGTATAGTTTTTATCTATAATGGTATAGCTTCAGTCTGTTGGTAGTCCTAATAAAGAGAGATACCTTTGTGCTGTAATTAATAACATAACTACTATAAAAGAAAGAATTATGGAACAGGAGAAGGTTTATACAATGCCAAGGATTGGTGATAAGGCACCATCATTTCATGCAAAAACTACTCAGGGCGAGATCAACTTCCCTGAAGACTTCCAAGGTAAGTGGAAGATCCTATTTAGCCACCCAGCCGACTTTACACCAGTATGTACTACTGAGTTTATGACCTTCGGCAAGAGGCAGCAGGAGTTTGCCGACCTCAATACTCAGCTTGTAGGTCTTTCTATCGACGGTCTCTATAGTCACATCGCTTGGCTACGTGGCATCAAGGACCTAGAGTTCAATGGGATGAAGGATATCGAGGTAGAGTTCCCTCTCGTAGAGGATATCACCATGGAGATTGCTAAGACCTATGGTATGATTCACCCAAATGAGAATAGCACTCAGGCAAGCCGTGCGGTGTTCTTCATCGACCCACAGGATAAGATCCGTACCATTATCTACTATCCAGCTGCGCTCGGTCGTAACTTCGATGAGATTGTACGTGTACTCAAGGGTCTTCAGGTAGCTGACGAGTTCGGTGTAGCTCTACCAGCAGATTGGCAGCCAGGTGCTGAGGTTATCCAGCCTACTGCAGGCTCTTGCGGTGTAGCTAGAGATCGTATGCAGGGTAAGGAAGCAGACCTTAAGTGCTACGACTGGTACCTATGTACTAAGCAGCTCTCTGAGGAGCAGATTAATAAGGCACTCTATAAGAAATAATTTATACCCACAAGTATAGAGTGTAGGAGGTTATGCAGGCATGCTCTGCATAACCTCCTTTTTCTAGGGCACAAGAAGTAAGCCGTGAGCCGAAGTAAAATAGTATCTTTGTAGTCTATGAAGGAGTTTGAACTAGTTTCTAAATTTGCACCGATGGGCGATCAGCCCGAGGCGATCAAGCAGCTCGTGGAGGGTATCCGTTTTGGGCAGCACAAGCAGACCCTATTGGGCGTGACAGGGTCGGGCAAGACTTTTACTGTGGCAAATGTGGTGAAGGAGTTAGGGATGCCTACGCTGGTACTGAGCCATAATAAGACGCTCGCAGCTCAGCTCTATGGAGAGTTTAAGACCTTCTTCCCCCATAATGCAGTAGAGTACTTTGTCAGTTACTACGACTACTACCAGCCCGAAGCCTATCTCCCTAGCAATGATATGTATATCGAGAAGGATATGTCTATCAATGACGAGATAGAGAAGCTGCGCCTCAAGACCACCGCCTCTCTCCTTTCGGGGCGCAAGGATGTCATTGTCGTTGCCAGTGTGAGCTGTATCTATGGTATGGCGAACCCCCATGACTACGCTTCTCAGCGTATCGATATCAGTGTGGGGGAGGAGATAGAGCGCGATGAATTTCTTCGGAAACTAGTCAACGCCCACTACATACATGATAGAGCGGAGTTTAAGCCTGGTACCTTTCGTAATCAGGGAGATACCCTCGATATATTCCCTGCCGTGGAGGGCTATGAGGGGATGGCATACCGAATAGAGTTCTGGGGCGATGAGGTGGAACGCATAAGCTGTGTCAACCCTCTAGATATGACGGAGATGAGTGCCCTCGATGAGGTGCAGATCTATCCTGCCAATTTATTTGTGACCACCAAGGAGCAGACGGAGCGGGCCATACAGATGATAAAGGCGGACTTGGAGCTGCAGGTAGAGCTCTTCCACAAGATGGGACGCTCCGAGGAGGCAACAAGGCTGTACGAAAGGGTGACCAACGATGTGACGATGCTCCAAGAGCTAGGGTATTGTAATGGTATTGAGAACTACTCTCGCTACTTCGATGGGCGTGCTGCAGGCGAAAGACCCTATTGCCTACTCGACTACTTCCCTAAAGACTTCTTGCTCGTAATAGACGAGAGCCACGTGACTATCCCTCAAGTGAGGGGTATGTACGAGGGGGATAAGTTTAGAAAAACCAACCTCGTAGACTATGGCTTCCGTCTTCCTGCCGCTATAGATAATAGACCACTGAAGTTCCCCGAGTTTCAGGCGCTTACGGATCGTACCATCTATGTGAGTGCTACTCCTGCCGATTTCGAACTAGAGGAGAGTGGCGGCATGATTGTAGAGCAGATTATTCGCCCTACAGGTCTACCCGACCCTATCATAGAGGTGCGCCCCGAGAAGAATCAGATTGACGACCTCGTGCATGAGATACACCTGCGTATAGAGCGGGGGGAGCGTACGTTGGTGACCACGCTCACTAAGCGCATGGCGGAGGAGCTTTCGGAGCACCTCGCAGAGCAGGGTATTCGTACGGAATATATCCATAGCGAGGTGGTCACCATCCGAAGGGTGGAGATTATGGAGGGACTTAGGAGGGGCGACTTTGATGTGCTGGTGGGCGTCAATCTGCTTCGTGAAGGATTGGATCTTCCCGAGGTGTCTCTCGTGGCGATACTAGACGCAGATAAGGAGGGCTTCCTACGTAATCATAGGTCGCTAACCCAGACGGCCGGACGAGCTGCACGTAATGTGAATGGTATGGTGATTATGTATGCCAATAGAATCACCCCAAGTATGCAGCTGACTATAGATGAGACCGCTCGCAGGCGAGAGAAACAGCTTGCCTATAATAAGCTACATGGAATAGTGCCCAAGCAGATCATAAAGAAGAGTGCTTCTATCCTAGAGCTAACCGGACCAAGTAAGGGTGGAACCTTTGAGCCTAAGGAGGTGCGTCAGTATCGGGTAGAGACCGATAGGCAGCGCGCTGCGGAGAAGGGTTTCGAGTACCTTTCTAAGGAAACACTGGCTGAGAAGATAACATCTACACGTGAGGCTATGGAGGCAGCTGCCAAGGCGCTCGACTTTGTCTCTGCCGCTCAGTATAGAGATCAGCTCTTCGAACTACAGGCTATGCTTGGCGATGAGACCCAAGTGACGGAGCAAGAAGCTCGGGCACGGAAGAAGAAAGACGCCGTAGCGCATCAGCGTACAGCACATGAGCGTAATAAGTCTAAGAAGTAGCGCTAGTCCTACAAGGGGAAAAAAGAAAAAGGAGCGACGAGATGGATAGTAGACCATCTTGCCGCTCCTTTTATTATTGAATCTTTTTGAAAAGTTCATCACTAGTGATTACCTTTTCGATCATACCATACGAGGTATAATACACTTTGTTGGATCCACGGGAAGCCAATTCCCTTAGGCTTCTTTGCTTCTGGCTCTCTCCCTCCAGTCCTATGGGGGTAATAGGAGCATTGCTACCGTCGATCTTAGAGTAGAAGTCGGCATCCTTATCATCACCATCAATACAGATGGAATAAATAGGAGTATTGGCACTGCGAAGTTCAGGGTTATTGATTACCCATGTATTGGCCATTCTAGAGGTCGCATCTTCAACCGACCATACCACCAGCACCGCCTTTGGCTCGCTTGCTAAAGAACCGCCGATGTCCGTCCCTTCCACTACAATGCTTGGTATCTGCTCTCCAGGATTAAACCCCTTGTCGGGAGTCGTTGTGGAGCTCTTGCCCGAAAGTAAGAGCACGGGTAGCAGACCAAACAACATAGTCTTTAGTCTCATAAATATCTATTTAAGTACCACTTTACTCGTCGCCTAATACCCTTGATAGAGCACCGTACGGCAGCGAGTCCTCCGAGTTTCGGAGCATGGTGACACTCCTCTGAGTGTCATCGAAACGGAGCAAAGATACTAATAAATTGCGAAATAGGGACTTTCCCTATCTTGCTTCTCCAGAAGCGTTCTATCCAAATATTGTCTTTGCAACGACCTTTTCCATCCATACTTATCCTTATTCCCTTTTCCTCTAATAGCTCTACCCACTTCTTGCTCGTATACTGTACGCCTTGGTCTGAGTTGATAATCTCGGGGCATCCATATCGCTCTACACACTCCTTCACAAGGTCGGTGCAGTTATTAGCTGAAAGCGTATTGGAGAGTTTCCAACCCACCACAAAACGACTATAAACATCTATAACTGCAGAGAGGTACATAAACCCTTTCTCTATAAGGATATAAGAAATATCTGTCGACCATACCTGATTGGGGCGCTCTACCTTAAGTCCCCTAAGTAGGTAGGGATGTACGAGCTTGCTACAGTACCGTTACTGAGGCTCTTCTGTGGGTAAATTACCAGTATGTCCATCTTACGCATAAGTCGCCTTACACGCTTCTCATTTACTGAGTAGCCTCTCAGTCTCAGCATATCACGCATATGTACAACTCCTGAGGTGGGATGCTCCGTGTGGTACTCATCAATGATACGCATCACCTCAAGGTTCTCCTCACTTTCTCCCTTAGGTTGGTAGTACAAGCTTGAACGGGTAAGCTTCATGTACTTACAGAAACGATTTCGGCTTAAGCCTGCGGGGCGCTGACGCTCCATCTCAATTATCTCACTTTGAGTCCTGCATCCTCGCAGGCAGTCGCAAAAAAAATCGCAGTCTATTGTAAGCTGTCCTACCTTCTGTAATAGTCGCTTATTCTCACTCTCTATCTTCTTAAGTTCTTTGGTGCTATCAGAAGGCTTTTCAAAAGCCTGTGCTGCTTTCTCCTCAAGTTCTCGCATCCATTCTGTAATCTTGCTCGGGCTCACTTCGTATCGCTTCGCTAAACTCTGGATCGTCTCATCGCCCCTCAAGCCGGCTAAAGAAACTTGTATAGTACTCCCCATTTATAGACAACGGGCTAGTGTTTTTTTCTTTCACTGTTACAAACGTACACATTTTTCTTTCTTTTTACATAGTTATTGGTTATTGTTATACAGCTACTACTATTCCATATTCCATGGCAGGGTATAATACTCCCCAAAAAACTAGACAACTCAAAAAGTGCTAGATTTGAGAGTTGAGATGGAACTAATTGTCATTTGCGGAATCTAGGTACAGAAAAATAAATTTATTCCTGGAGATAAATTTGCCTACTTTGGCGGTTCATGTTGCTGGATAGCGCTAGGCAATATTTGCTGTAGCGCTACTTGGGGCGTTACTTGTGGTGGCTTGGGCTGAAGTTAGGCGATATGGTGATGAAGAGCTCGAAGTTGCGCCCTGGCATGGGATAGCTCATGACGGTCTGATAGTCGGCATTAAATAAGTTCTTCACCGCTAGTTTGAGCCCTAGGTCTAGAGCTCGTGTAGAGAATAGTTTCTCTATCGAGACATCGTGCATGTGGTAGGGGGCAACTGTATATAGCTTACTTGGGCTATTGCTTGTAGAGGTGAAGCGCTCGCTGTAGTAGGCGTACTTGTAGGTGAAGCGCCATGAGGTGTAAGTGCCTGTCGCAATCAGCGATGCTGAGTGGCGAGGGATATAGACGAGCTGTTTGCCGATGGACCTATCGTTGTTGAATATGGATGGTCCCTGATTAATCGAAGGGGTCCAAGAGTAGTTGACCTGTAGGTCTATCTGTGCCTTGGGACTAATGCGATAAGCTCCCTGCAGAGCACTTTCGATACCATAGGCGTGTACGTTGTTGTAATTAATAGGTGTCCAAATAGCACTACTACCTCCTGCAGGAAGCCACACAATCCAATCGTGTACTCTGGAGTCGAACCAATTTAGAGAGCCAGAGACTTTCCAGTCCTTCTTCCCTATGGCATAGGTGAGCCCGATATCGTAAGTAAGTCCTTTCTCGGGGCGAAGGTTGGGATTGCCCCCAGGGATATAGAAGAGGTCATTGAGGGTTGGTTCGTGATAATTACGGCTTACCGAAGCTACCAGCGCTAGGTTGGCAGGCTTGTAGATGAGGTAATCCACGAAGAGCGCAGGGATAAGTGGCGTGGAGCGATTGCCATACACCTCGAACCTAAGTGCAGGAGAGATGCCGAGACGGTCGGTAGGGGTATACTTGGCAGATAGGTAGAGGCTCGCCTCTACTCGCTTGTGTAGGAGTCCTTTGGATAGGTCGGGGTCGCCCGTAGCATGTACCTTGCCTGCCGTGCGTGCCTGCTGTAGCGCTATCTTGGCTGAGCCATTAAGCATGAGCTTAGGGCTTGCAAACCACTGGGCTTTGCTCTCGGCAAAGGTATTGTGCAATAGGCTACGGGTCTGGTAAAAGTAGGAGACAGGCCCGTCTATCACTGCCCTGGAGCCATTATCGTAAGAGATATAAGAGGTACTATGCCCTAGTCGGTTCTCCAGTGACCATTGCGCTCCGATATAATTATGGGTCAATACGCCACGTAGGCTCTGTTCTCTATTCTCATTGACCCTAAGGGCGGGATTGCCATAGTCTACCGACAATAGTGGTAGTTGCCTATAGCTACTTGTGCCCCATAGGGAAAGCCCTATCCGGTGGGCGGGATTAGGCTGGTAGGCTAGCTCTTGAAGTAGGTGGAAATCTCGGAAGGCACCATTGCTATTCCGCTCGCGAGGGTGGTACGAACTCAGGATATTCCCCTCTTCGTCCTTGATATCAGCCCACTCATCTTTATTGGTGTAGATGAAGTCGTTGCGGCTAGAGGCGGCTACGAGACGGGTGCTGCTCTGCCACTGCTCGCCACTGTACGTGTAGCGCAGGTACTCATCGAAGGTTTTGTAGGAGCCAATGCCCTGTGTGTAGGTGAGTAGATGCCCGTGAGGGAGCTTAGAGAGGTCGGTATTAAGCACCACGGCACCACCTAGTCCGCCACCCCCTTGGCTGATAGAGCTAGAGCCGTGCAGGAGTGCGGCATTATCGACAAAGTAGCTCGGTATAAGGCTGAAGTCGGTAAATCCAAGCGTAGGTGAATTGAGTGCCACCCCATTCCAGTCTACGCGGGTATGGCTGGCAGCTGTACCACGAAAGGAGACGGTGCTGAGTGCCCCACGCCCTTGTTCTTTTACGAATATACCGCTTCCGTAGGTGAGGACGTCTCCCAGAGAGAGCGCAATATTATCGTGGAGTACGAGTGGCGCTATCTTGCTCTGCATCACACCTATTTGGCTGAGCGGTCTTCGGCTGACTACCTCTAGCTCCGAGAGGTTGTACTGCTGTTGTATCAATAAAGTATCACGCTCCTCTGCACTTGTGGGAAGTGCGAGGAACGCGATACTAAATATGGCTAGCAAGAGCCTCATTGGGATTAATTATTTCTTGACGTAAAATACGAAGTCGATGGGCAGTACCCCCACTGAGAAGCTATCGAGCTTCTGACCATCTGCGGAGTACCTATATACTGTGCCCTCTTGTTTGTTGTCCTTACTGTCTCCGATGTAAAGGTCGCCATTTGGTGCTACAGCCAGAGAATAGGTATTACAATTAGATGGCATATTGATGAAAGGTGTAGCCGGAATCTCTTTGTCTGTAATGCTCATCTTGAAGATGTGTGGTGCATTGAAGAAGTAGAAAGCATCCTTAGCGAAATTCATCCTGAGGTGCGAAGTCGCAGGATACATAAGATCCTTAAACTTCGTAATCCCCCCACCAACCTGATGTGCGGCATAGTTGACCTTGGAGTCAATCGTCCAGATGGTAGGGTTCTTACCCACCCAAGACTGACCTTCACAGAGTACCCATACCTTACCATTCTTATCCATGTCCATGCTCTTGGGTTGTAGACCTACCTCAATCTCCTTGACCACTTTGTCCTGAGTCGTATCGATAAGTAGTACCTTGCTATTGTTGCTCCAGCAGCTCACGAGTACGTGCTTGTCGTCTACTTTTAGCCACTCCTCCGTACTGAGGTCGAACTTCCCAGCACCGTGAATAGCAGACTGATAAGTAGTGATTTTTCCGGTTGTCTCCATCGTCCGGGGATTGAAGATTGTGATATCGCCCGAACCCAAGTGAGACACGTACGCTTTGTCGGAACTTACGAAGTAGATGTACCGCGGGCTCTCAATCTCGAGCTGACCGGTACGCTTCATCGTCTTAGGGTTTAGCCTATAGATGACATTAGAGTTGCCAACCACTATGTACAAGTCGTTGCCAAAGAAGGATCCGCTTTGTGCTGTATCGCCGAGCTTAATACCATTCGTCTTGTTGAAAACTTCTCTTATAAGCCTCTTCCTGTCTGGCGCATACGCATCTATAGATGCATTAGCTTTGCCCTTACCGCCTGAATTAATGACATACACAGTCGGAGGCTCAAGATTTATCGGCTCTGGTGTTGGTCGGTCATTGCTAGGAGTGCAGCTGGTAGCAAGCGCGAAGAGCATCAGAGACAAAGCTCCGATGCGGAGTGCTAGATTGTCGAAATACTTGTTCATGCCTTTCTTTTCTTTTGTCGTTGTACTAAACTTTATCACTCGCTTGGGGCGCAACACCTACAAAGAGAAAGAAAGACAGCTACGACTGCCTTGGAATGACGGCACCTCCACACCCGGAAGGCGTCATCGGCTCTCTGTGCAAGCGCATTGCACCAAATTGAAGGGGAGGTCTCCCGGCTTAGCTCTTCTCTACTATTGCCTTCCCAAGCACCTTTTCGGCTCAGTGGCTTATAATAGCACGATACCCTAATCTATAGGGGAAGCATCACGGTAGCGGGTACTGCTTTGGACTTGTGCACCAAATTCCCTTACCCCATCTCTTGTATTGGCAAAGGTAATATATTTTCTGGAACTTCCCAATTTACTTTAAGATTATTGAATGAATGTGTATTTGCGCAATGCAAATTTCCCTCCTACAGAGCTTTAGAAAGGACTCTATAGGAGGGGAATTGGTGCCTGAAAAGAGGCGATTACCATTGGCGATTACTTCTCTTCGCCGATAAATGCTTCTACTACATTGACAGCGTAGTCGCCTATTCGCTCGTATTCGTCGATGATATCGAGGTAGTAGACTGAGTCTTGGTATGGATAAGCATTGACCTGCAGATCCTTTAGGTTCTCAGTAACTAGGAACTTATACTTGATGTTGAGTGCTTTCTCTAGGTCTTGAGATATAAGTAGCATGTCCTGAGCATTATCTTCATTGTCCTCTAGTACGCCTTTCATGTGATTGAGGATATTCTCGAGCATTTCATGAAGTACGCCTAGGTGTGCGGCAATGATTGGGTTCTCCTTGATGCCATCATCGAGCTTACGTCGGAGGATGCGGGCTATCTCGAAGCAGGAGTCCCCGATGCTCTCTATCTCGCTAGCTATACGGAGGTACTTCTGAACCTTGTGGCGTGACTCTCCACTCAGGTCTCCTCGGGATAGCTCTGTCAGATACTGCACGATTTCTATCTCCACTCGGTCGCAGATGCGCTCATACTTATCGATGCGGGTAAAGACGAGTTCAAACTGATCTCGCTCTTGGATATTGCTCAGCTCGCGAACCATTCGGAGCATGCCTAGTCCCTTATCGGCGAAGGAGACAATCTCCTTATTCACCTGAAGCAAGGATAGCTCACTTGTGGAGAGCATACGTGTAGAAAGGTACTGTAGGTGGGAATACTCCTTTTTCTCGGCAGCCTTCTTGGAAGGGTGGATAACCTTATTGCATATCTTCACGATGACTGGCACAAACCAGATCATCACTAGAGTATTGGAGATGTTGAACATCGTGTGGAAGAGCGACAACCCTATACTGATGGCGCCTGCAGAGCTACGTATGGTGGCTTGCAAACGACTCAGCTCGGGATCGAAAATAGGGTCTTTGCCCGTTATCATGGCTACGTCGCCAGGCTGGAACCGAGCATTGAGGTCGGCAATCATAGGGAATAGGTTGCGAGGGTCATAGCCATCTATTCTCTCTACAATACCTGAAACGAGGTTGATAGCTGGGAAGAAAAGGAAGAGTACCCATACCACACCGAAGACATTGAATAGGGTGTGTGAGAGTGCGGCACGCTTAGCATTGTAATTGGCACTAAGGGCAGCGAGGTTGGCGGTAATAGTAGTACCGATATTCTCTCCTAAGATCATCGCTGCGCCCATCTCGAAGGGGATCCATCCTTGGCTACACATCACGAGGGTGATAGCGACTGTGGCGCTTGAGCTCTGCACTATGAAGGTGAGGATAGTACCGATAAGAAGGAAGATGAGTACCGATCCGAAGCCTAGGTTGGTATAGGTCTGGAGAAATGAGAGCGCCTCGGGGTTGTTCTGAAGGTCGGGCATAGATTCCTTGAGGAACTGAAGCCCCAGGAATAGGAGCGAGAAGCCGAGCATGAAGTCGCCCCACGAGTTCATCCTAGCTTTCTTGGAGAAGATAAATGGTATCGCTACGGCAATGAGGGGAATGGCAAAGGCACTGACGTCTACCTTGAAACCTAAGAGTGAGATAATCCAAGCAGTAGCGGTGGTGCCTATATTGGCTCCCATAATGACGCTGACCCCCTGGGCTAGCGTAAGTAGGCTGGCATTGACAAAGCTCACGGCCATGAGCGTAGTCGCTGAGGATGATTGTATCAGTGCGGTGATAAGAATACCCGTAAATACACCGAATACACGATTGGAGGTCATTGCAGAGAGAATACTCTTCATGCGGTCGCCAGCCACCTTTTGTAGCCCTTCGCTCATTATCTTCATTCCGTAGAGGAAGATGCCGAGCGAGCCAATGAGGTGGATAAAGTCAAGAATACCGTAATCCATTTCTTACTATTGTTTCCCTAAACATAATTACTCCGCAAATTTAGCTAAATCGTAATGGAGTAGCAAAGGAAAAGTCTTAAATATGTTCATAAAATAGGGTCTGACAAGGCAAATGCCTTATCAGACCCTCTTGTAATAGCGCTATTACGGTTTACTTCCTATTGATTGCGGCGATGCCTGGAAGTACTTTGCCCTCAATGGCTTCGAGGAGGGCACCTCCGCCTGTAGATACGTAGCTCATCTGATCGGCAAGACCAAACTTATTGACAGCCGCTACAGAGTCACCACCACCTACGAGAGAGTAGGCGCCCTTAGCGGTAGTCTCGGCAATTACCTTAGCCATTGCCTCTGAGCCCTTGGCGAAAGTGTCGAACTCAAATACACCGAATGGGCCATTCCACAGGATGGTCTTGGAGTCGCGAATAACGGCAGCGAACTTCTCCTGTGTCTTAGGGCCGATGTCCAGACCTTCCCAACCATCAGGGATGTTGTTGCTATCTGCAACTTGGGTATTGGCGTCGTTGGAGAAGTCGTCTCCAATTACAGAGTCTACGCCAAGTACTAGGTTTACACCCTTCTCCTTAGCCTTACGCTCTATCTCTAGCGCGAGGTCGAGCTTGTCGTCCTCACAGATAGAGTTGCCGATCTTACCCCCACGAGCCTTCATAAAGGTATACACCATGCCTCCGGTGAGGATTAGGTTGTCTACCTTATTCATTAGATTCTCGATAATCTCGATCTTACTGGAGACTTTGCTACCACCCATGATAGCGGTGAATGGGCGCTCTACCTTGTCCATCACGCGCTCTACTGCAGCTACTTCCTTACCCATAAGGAAGCCGAACATCTTGTGGTCGGCATCAAAATGGTCTGCGATAAGCGCTGTAGATGCATGTGCACGGTGTGCAGTACCAAAGGCGTCATTGACATAAACGTCTGCCATATTGGCTAGGCGCTCAGTGAATGCAGGCTGCCCTGCCTTGCCATTGCCCTTACCCTCCTCTTCGGCGTGGAAACGGAGGTTCTCTAGGAGTTGCACCTCGCCATCCTTTAGCTCGTTGGCCATCTGGAGTGCTTCGTCGCTCACGCAATCGTCGGCAAACTTAACGGGCGTACCCAATAGCTCCTCTAGGTGTGGACGGATGTAGTCGAGAGAGAACTGCTTATCTACCCCCTTGGGTCTACCCATGTGGCTGCCGATGATAAGGCGACCGCCGTCCTTCTGAATCTTCTGAAGTGTTGGCAGTGCCGCACGCATGCGGGTATCGTCGGTAATCTTCTTATTCTCATCCATGGGCACATTGAAGTCTACGCGTACAAAGACGCGCTTGCCCCTAAAGTCAAAATTCTCGATATTAGCCATCGTAATTGAATCTTATATTGTTTGAAGTATTTATTCTACCTAATCACCACGCAAATATACTTATTATTTTAGTGATAATACGAATAGTGACCAACGTATAGGATGATACCTACGTTGGTCACTATTCACATTCTATTATTCTCTTGCTGCTCTTGTGCTTAGAGTAGGAATATAATCATAAGCTGTGCTGCGAGTACCCTCAGGAACATCGTAAGCGGATATACCGTAGCATAGCTTACGGCAGAAGCCTCGTTGTCCGATAGGCTATTGGCATAGGCTAGGGCAGGAGGGTCGGTAGTAGCACCTGCCATCATTCCTACTATCTGTAGGTAGTTGAGCTTTAGGATAAATCGACCTATGAAACCTACTACCAGTAGAGGAATCATCGTAATCAAGAGACCATACCCTACCCAAGCCAAACCGCCCTGGTTCACTATCGTATCGATAAATCCGTTACCTGCGTTGATGCCGACACAGGCGAGGAAGATACTGATACCCATTTCACGAAGGATAAGGTTGGCACTCGTGGTGGTATAAGATACGAGGTGTACTTTGTATCCGAAGCGTGCTATGAAGATGGCGACAATAAGTGGACCGCCTGCCAAACCTAGTTTCACAGGCTGAGGAATGCCAGGGAACATAATAGGGATAGATCCAAACATGATACCGAGTACAATACCCAAGAAGATGGTAAAGAGATTGGGCTCATCGAGACGCTTCACGGAATTACCAAAAATAGGGATGACATTCTCTATGGCAGCGTCGCTACCCACTACATTGAGGCGGTCGCCGTACTGAAGGATGAAGTTGGGCGATGCCACAATTTCCACACCAGCTCTGTAGATACGCGTTACATTTACCGCATAGAGTGCCCTCAGGTTGAGGCTCTTCAGGCTCTTACCATTGACCTCTTTCCTAGTGACTACCACCTTTCTTGCAATGTACTTGGAGTCCTCAGGAATCCAGCGCTTACGATCTATGTGTAGCTCTCTACCCACGGTCATGACTAGCGCCTCGATATTGGGCTGCTCCGTGATAACAAATATCCTATCTCCTTCCTCTAGTACCGTGCTCGTCACTGCTATCTGAATCTCATCGGTAGCCTTTTTCCATATCCTAGAAACCACGAAGTGGCGCCCGCGGAGTAGCTCTGTGAGTGATTCTACATTGCATCCGAATAAGGATGGGTTTTGGACTTCTAGCGAAAGAGGAATCGCTGAGAGCTCTTCTTCGGCACGTTCAGCCTGTAGCTGGTGCTCCTCTTTGCTGATGTTTACTCTCGCGATAGCTCTGATCAGCACCATGGAGAGGATGATGCCTACTACGCCAAGAGGGTAGGCAACTGCGTAGCCCATACCGATAGAGGGGTCTGAGTTGCCTGTGATATCATTGAATGCTTGCTGTGCAGCTCCAAGACCAGGGGTATTCGTGATAGCGCCACTCATGATGCCTACCATCGTCTGTACGGGTACGCCAGAGAGGAAGTAGATGACTACAGTCACTACCACGGCAAGTAATACATTGAGGGTGGCTAGGAGGTTGAGGGTTCGACCTCCCTTCATAAAATTGCTGAAGAAGCTAGGCCCTACCTGCAAACCGATGGCAAAGACAAATAGGATAAGTCCGAACTCTTGGAAGAAGTGGAGTATCCCAGCGTCCACCTTCATCCCGAGCTCTCCATAAAGTATACCGGCGAAGAGAATAAAGGTAGCACCGAGTGAGATTCCGAAGATCTTCACTCGCCCAAGTATTAACCCCGTCATAATTGTAAGCGCCATTACCAAAAGAGAGTGTGCTACGCCACCTCCAAAGAAAAGCTGCTGCAACCAAACCATAGATCGTTGATGAAATTATTTGTTTTTGATGACATTTAGCACAAAGGTACCCAATATCTAGAATATGCCCTAAGGTTGTCCCTGAAAGCAAGATAGGGTGTCGTGTCATTATTTATGTAAAGGATATGGATAGAATATCGTATATTTGCAAAACTGGTGATTTTACAGTATTATTATTTAGGAGGAAGCCGAAAATCCAATAATAGAGTAGGTAAGAGATATGATGAAGAAAATGATGTTGGCTTTCGTAGCCACTATGACGATGTTTGCATTTACAGCATGTACCGCTACTCCAGAGGGCGCAGTGGACAAGGTGGTAAAGGCATCTATGAAGGTAGAGAAGATCGCTGAGGAGAAGGGGGATCAGGCAGACTTCGATAAGGCTGTTGACGAGTATAAGAAAGCGGTCGAGGGATTGAAGAAGTTCGATGAGAAGGAATATACCGTAGAGCAAATGGAGGAAATCGCAAAGAGTGGTCTTAGGGTAGCTAAGGCAGGTGTACAGCAAGCCCTTCCATTCTAAACTCTTCGGTGGACACCCTCGGGGAGGAGGCAATTGGTGCGGTTATCGATAGCTATTACGGCTAGCGATAACCGCACTATCCATAGCACGCATTGTGGCTCGCGCAAGTAGCAAAATTTATTCCTAGGAATAAATTTATTTTTCTCTAGGAATAAAAATATTTATCTGTACAAATAAATTTATTTATCTCTAGGAATAAATTTGCCCCCTCGCCGTCTCCGAAATAGCTGCTCGCTATCGCAGGGTTTTCAGACCTATAATAAAGGTTGATTATCAAGGTAATAGCTTAGGTGTAGCGGCACCACAATGCCTCGAAATGATATAGGATAGCGGTAGACTTAGTTCGATATATCGGGAGTTTTTGGGTACATTTGTAAGAATTAAATTACTAAACTAGGGGACAGCAGATATGCAAGACGTGGTGATGAACTTTAGGGGGAAGGCTTACAACTTAACGGAGGAGCCGATGATTGTCGGTATCCTAAACCATACTCCAGACTCTTTCTACTCGGGCAGTAGGATAGCCGGTGAGCGCGCTATACACGAGCGTATAGAGGAGATTATACAGGAGGGGGGCACCATGGTAGACGTAGGGGGCTATAGTAGTAGACCTGATGCGGCTGAGGTGACACCCGAGGAGGAGTGGCGCCGTGTGAGTGGCGTACTGGAGATACTGCAGAAAGACTACCCGGATATCCCTGTGAGCGTGGACACCTTTGTAGCTGAGGTGGCACGCAAGTCGGTAGAAATCGGTGGGGCTGACGTCATCAACGATGTTTCGGGCGGGCTTATCGACCCTGAAATGCTACGAACCATCGCTGAGCTAAATGTACCTTATATACTGATGCATATGCGTGGTACGCCCAAGACGATGCAAAGCCTTTGCGAGTACAAAGGGAATGTAGCTGATGGGGTAATAGAAGAGCTATTGGTTACGATAGAGAAGCTGAGGGAGCTGGGTGTGCGCAAGGAGAATATCATACTGGATCCGGGCTTTGGCTTCAGCAAGACCACGGAGCAAAACTACGAACTGATGAGAGACCTCGGGAAGTTTAGGGCTCTAGACTATCCTCTGTATGTAGGGATTAGTAGAAAGAGTATGATCTACCGCTATTTCGGTACCACTCCTGCCGATGCGCTCAATGGCACCACGGTGCTGAACACTTTTGCGCTACTCGAAGGAGCTCACTTCCTCCGTGTGCATGATGTACGTGAGGCATGGGAGGCAATGAAGATGGTAAAACTACTGAAGAAGAAGTAATAAACAATGAACCGTGATGTGCTCTCCTGCCCTAAAGAGAGGGGAGCCAATCACTATCCTGAGGAAGCATGGACTGGCTGGTATTTTCGTTTAAGGACCTTTTGGATATCCTACTAGTAGGGCTACTACTCTACTACGTGTACGATGTGCTGAGGAAGAGTGGTAGTGGCACGCTCTTCGGTGGTATCATCGCACTTATCGTAATATGGGTAGTCACATCGCAACTCCTGAGGATGCGCCTATTGGGGGGTATCCTAGACGCTCTATTCAGTGTGGGTATCGTGGTGATTGTCATTATCTTCCAAGACGATATCAAGCGGTTCCTAAATGTACTGGGTAGTACTCAGAGGTGGCGTTTCTTCCGGAAGCTATTCAGGACGGACAAGGATGCCTCTATAAGCCGAGGGCAGAGCTTTATCGGAATGATCTCTTTTGCCTGTGCCAATATGGCGAGGAAAAAGACTGGAGCGCTCATAGTGATTGAGCAAGAGACGAGTTTGGAGCAATACATCCACACGGGCGAGATTATCAATGCCAAGGTCAACTCTCGCTTGATGGAGAATATATTCTTCAAGAATGCTCCTTTGCACGATGGCGCTATGATTATCCGAGACTACACGATTGTAGCTGCTGCATGTATTTTGCCAGTAGCGCAGGGGCAAGAGCTTCCCAAGGAGATGGGGCTTAGGCACCGCTCGGGGCTAGGGATGTCGCAAGCAACGGATGCCAAGGTAATCATTATTAGCGAGGAGAGAGGTGAGATATCTATTGCCTATCGTGGCGAGATGATTGCCAATGTGGATACAGACCAGTTGCAGCAATTTCTCAGTCCCAGCTTCATAGACCTGAGTAAGATAGGTACAATAATCACCAAGACGGGAAGGGGATAAGCGATGAGTCGTTGGGGTATCATAATATGCGGGCTTGTGCTCCTATTTTGTTGGCAACACACCTTTGCCCAGACCCCTAACGATGAGCGCCAACCAATCATGATGCCTGTGCTCACGGTCATAGGCGACAAAGCTAAGTACCAAGAGGATAATCCTGCTGTAGCACTCATAGAGAGGGTTTCAGAGCTTGAGCGTCAACGGCGCAAGTACCAGAGCAACCACAGCTACCAGCAAGTAGATCAACTATCGCTCTCGCTGGCGGGTATGGATAAGTGGGAGACGGTTCTCTCGAAGGTAGCACCTTTCTTCGGGCAATACTTGAGCTACTCCAAGATGGATGGCTCAGCTGTGTTGCCTCTCTCAAAGAGGGTGAAGGTGACCCTCAAGGGCTATAACGCCAAACAGGGTAAGACCAATGAGGCTGTGGTCTATAGCAACCTAATGGGTATTGATCAAAACTTCAATGATGGCACCAATACGATAAGGCTAGAGGAGCTTCTGCCCGAGCTGGACCTCTTCGACCCTAAGGTGAGGATGCTACAGACGGAGTTCCCTACACCTCTAGGCGCTAAGGCGAGGCAGAACTATCGTTTCTACCTAACCGATACCATTATTGCGCATGGCAAGATAGCGCAGATCGTAGAATTTATCCCAAGAAATCCACATGCCCCGAGCTTTACAGGACGGCTACAGATAGCCTCTGGAGAGGAGCCTCATCTACTACAGGCGGTATTGGTATTCCCCAAGATGACCAATGTCAACTTCGTGGAACAGCTACAGGTACAGCAGTGGTACGGAGAGCAAAATGGGCATTGGCACTTGGTAGAAGAGCGTTTGACTGCAGATATGAAGCTATTCCTAAAGATGTTCTCAGCCTATGTGGAGCACAATAGGAAGTACAGTGATTACGAGTACGAGCAACCGGATAGTACACTCGTCTACGCCTTGAAACAGTACCAAGACCTCACTAATGATGAGCGGTCTCAGTTGCTGATGTCCCAACTTAAGGCGAAGAAACTGATTGCTACCGATGAGGGCTTGCGCCACTTTATGGATGAGTTTAGGAAGCTATCGTGGCAACGCTTTGTGCTAGAGGTAGCGGATATGATAGGGCTTAACTATCTACGTACGGGGTGGGACTATAGCAAGGTGTATGGTGGAAGCCACTTCGATATTGGTCCTATCGATGAGATGGTGTATTACAATGGAGTGGAGGGACTCAGGCTCACGCTCGGGGGGAGAACCACAGGCTTCTTCTCTCGGATGCACTTTATAGAAGGCTATGCAGCGTATGGCTTTAGAGATGAGCGGTGGAAGTATGGTATCACCTATACCCACTCCTTCCACCCGAAGCGTTACTTCAAAGAAGAGTACCCTAGGCACGAGATTTCGCTTAACCATAAGTATGACCTCAATGTACCAGGGCAGGTGATTGAGAATACCGATCGCACCAATATCCTCTACGATGTGGGGGTCTCTTACCTCGCCTCTCGGTCGTATAGGAAGACCTACTCTATACGGTACCTTAATGATTTCAGCCCAGACCTATCACTCAATGTGTATGCCAACTACTTCCAAGATAAACCTCAGGGTAATCTGGAGTATGTGAGGATTAATGGGGATGGTTCGATACAGAAGCTGTCGGAGATACGGGACGCCGTGGTGGGTGTAGAGCTTCGGTGGTCGCCAAGTGAGAGGATATTTGAGGGCTCTATGCAGAGGTACCACCACGACTCTAGGATACAGCGAGAAGTGCCTGTGTATAGGCTTAAGCACGAATGGGCTTCAAAGCAATTTGGAGGCGACTATAATAGGCAGCGCACGGAGCTGAGTATGGAACAAAGACTATGGATGGGGAAGTGGGGAAGGTTGGACTACCAGCTCAGCATAGGTAAGATATGGAGCGCTGTGCCTTACCCTATCCTCTATACGCCACCAACTAATAGCGATATATTGCATAGGAATAATTCGTTTAACCTCCTCAACCCTCTAGAGTTTGTGGCTGATGAATGGGGAACTGCCTTTCTTGAGTATCACATGAGAGGGTTGGTATTTGACCGCATCCCATGGGTAAAGCATCTGGGACTAAGGGGTGTGTTGACTGCCAACATGATGTACGGCAATCTGACCAAGAAGAATAGGCAAGAGGGAGGTGAGGAGCTGTTCTTGCTCCCGACCCACTCGCAGGAGATGAGTAAGGACTTCTATGGAGAGGTAGGGTTCGGTCTGGAGAATATTTTCAGGGCACTTAGGGTGGATGTCTATAGAAGATTAACCCCACTTACCTCTTTTTCAAGAGGTCAGTGGGGTGTAAAACTAGGGTTTAGCCTTAACTTCTAGTGGAGGTGCTTCGGCTGCTGCTTCGGCTACCGATGCCCTGGGTGCTAATTCCGAAGGAGGCGCTTCTGCCTGAGGTTGTTGTCCATCAGCCGGCTGTGAAGTATTGACATTGGGCTTAGGGGTAGTGCGGAAGATATCTAAGAAACTAGTAGGACGCCCTTCGGGAAACCACACGAATCCAGGGTAGAAGAGCTGACTATGATCCAATAAGATTATAGGAGTCATGGTACCTACGGTACGGTCGAGTAGTTTGATAAGCGATATCTCTTCTTTCTCGAACTGCATCAGGATAGCACTACTCTGCGACTTGATATGCTCGGTTGGTACACTATCTTGGTTTAGACTGTAGTAGATGACCTCAGCGTTACCCCGAGTCCATACAGAGTCAAGCTTGTTATCGGAGAAGTAGGCGAGGACTTCTCGCCCACGCATCTGATTGTAGTGCTCTTTATCATCTACCTTATTGGACAGGTAGGCATTTTCGCGGATATGGGCATAGTCTACAGCACCATTCTTAATATAGATAGAGAGACTATCACCCGTTACCTGAGACTTGCCACTCCATACAAATGGATGCCCTACCCAGTGCATCACTGAATCGGCAGAATAATAGAGGATAGAATCCGATACCGCTTGCATATCTTCACGATAGAGACGCGCATTCCCTCGTCCCTTAATCAGGTTAGAGACGCTATCGACCTTAATCATCTCTAATATGTGAGCATGGACGTATAGAGTGTCTTCGCCAGAATACTCAGCCATATACGCACTGTCGGTAGCATAGCCATAAGATGTCTCTTCGTGGTATTCGGCATAATTGCCCCTGAGCGCTACCTGATCAGCGGTATCCTTCATATTGATGTGCCCATATATTTCCGCCCTTTGCGCACCACGGTCATAGAAGATAGAGTCTCCCGTCATCCAGCGAGTGCCCGACTCTATTACGGGGCGATTCATAAGGTAGGCAAGATCATTGGCAGTATCATAAGTGCCTCGCGAGGTGAGTATTACCCCGCTATCGCCTACAATACGAGAAGGGCTTGTGATATTGGCTAGCTTACTCTCGGTATCGTAATGGAGGATATCGGTATAGAGCTTGAAGTTGGGGTTATCCAGTACTACCTCGTTCTGGAATACCGCTTTCTTCGTTTTGGTATCGTACTCTCCGTAGATGGAGCTCAGGACATTTAGCGTATCGGTGATAGAGCCCGAATCGAAGTAGTACCCTAGTCCAGAGACTCTATCATAATCGAGGCTATCGGTGTATAGGGTATTGTCGCCATGCTTCATCACTACGAACTCCCTCAGTCGGGATACCATGGTGGTGCCGTCGTAGTCGATATAGTTGCAGGTAATCTCCAAAGAGTCGCCCTGTACGATACGGACATTGTTGTAGCCTTCAAACCTATTCTGCTCTTGGAATAGCTTAGCGCTATCACAGTACATATAGGCGTTGTTGTGCCGGAGCACGACATTACCCACAAGCAATTGCGCTTGGCTATCGATAGCTTGGTCGAACCTCCATACGTCTACATTCTCTATGAAGATACGCTCCTTGCCATTGGCACTTTTCTTAGTAGCGGTATCCACGGCAAAGGGGTTGGCTACAGAGGTAACCAACCCTTTGCTATTCATAGCACGAGTAACGAAGATGGTGAATAGTAGTCCTAAGACTACTCCGCCAACCACCCGGGGTACTGAAACTTGCATTGGCGATACTCAGGACTAATACTTACGTAAGTGGTCTTCTGTTTCTTCTGTATCCACTCATTGAGTGTGTCGTTCTGCTTCTTCTGGAGCACGATGTTTTTGATAATCTGATAGTCATCCACAACATTGGCTCGGTGACCTGGCGCACGGCGCTTTAGTAGCACAAGTGCCACTACAGTATTCTTATTCTTGTCCAACATGGTGAATGGCTGTGACACCTCGCCTTCCTGCAGCTTGGCAATCTGAGCAGAGACTTCCTGTGGAAGGTCCTCCATCGTAAAGCGCGAAGTACCGTAGTACTGGCTCTGTTCATTGGTATTGACCATCTGTCCATTACCTAGGCGGGTGTCCTCATCGTAAGAGTACATACGGGCAGCGACATCGAAAGGCAGGCTATCCACACTTATGAGATGAGCGATAGAGTCCATTCTACTGGTAGTAGCTATAAGGTCGTCATTAGCCACCTTAGGTCGAAGCATGATATGGCGGACATTAACTTGGTCGCCACGCTTATCTATCAATTGCATGATATGATAGCCCTTTGCCGTCTTCACGATACGCGACACTTTGTCCTTATTCTGCAAACCAAAGGCAACATTGGCAAACTCTGGCTCTAGTTCCGAGCGGCCAACAAAGCCAATCTCACCGCCCTTAAGTGCGGTATTGCTATCTTCCGAGTAGATACGCGCAAGTGTCTCGAACGACATCTCACCCTTATTTACCTTCTCGGTATACTCGATGAGTTGCTGCTTCACACGATCCACCTCGCTCAGAGGCACATTAGGCAGCTGGGTCACTATCTGTACCTCCACTGTCTGTGGCATAAAGGGCAGGCTATCCTTATTCACCGTGTCATAGAAACGGTTGACCTCCGATGGCGCCACCTGGATATCCCCCACCAGCTTCTGCCTCATCTGCATCACTACAGACTCCTCCGACACCACCTTCCGACGGTCGGCACGTATCTGCGCCATATTGAGCCCCAGATACTCCTCTACCTTCTCACGGCTACCGAGTTCATTAGTCACCATCTCTATCCATTGGTTCACCGCCTGGTTCACCATCGCTTCATTAGGATAGATACTATCTATCTGAGCTTGGTTCAGAAATAGCTTCTGTATCGCCATCTGCTCGGGAATAAGGCAACGTGCATCCCCTTCGAAGTGCTGCCCCATAGACTCGTAGTACAGCCTCTGACGCTCAATATCGGAGAGTAAGATCGCCTCATCGCCCACAATCCACGCCACCTCGTCGATGACGCCCGAGCGGTTCTTTGTCTGTGCCGACGCCTCTGGCGAACCTAGCCCGAGGAGTATCGCCACAGCGATTATCCCTAGTATTAGTTTATTCTTCATATCCTTCTATGCATTACTTATTCTTCTCCTTTGCCCAAGTATCGCGCAGACCTACAGTCTGATTAAATACGAGCTTATCCTTAGTCGAATCTTTGTCGCAAGCGAAATAGCCCTTACGTACAAATTGGAAGTGATCCTCAGGCTGCGCATCCCTTAGCCACTCCTCGGCATAAGCCGTTGGGATAATCACCTCACTATTGGGATTGAGGAGGTCTGCCAAGTCCTCAGCATCTGCCGATGCAGGGTCTTCCGCCATAAATAGGCGGTCATACATCCTCAGCTCCACTGGTAGCGCATGCTCAGTGCTCACCCAGTGGATGGTTCCCTTCACCTTACGATTGGCATTGACCATACCGGTCTTGCTCTCCATATCACAGGTAGCATATACCTCTACTACATTGCCCTCCTCATCCTTCTTGCATCCTGTGCACTGGATGATATAGGCACCACGCAGACGCACCTCCTGCCCAGGGGTAAGGCGGAAGTACTTCTTAGGAGCATCCTCCATAAAGTCCTCACGCTCTATCCATAGCTCACGGGTAAAGGCAATCTCGTGCTTCTCCACCGCCTCAGCTTCAGGATTATTCACTACCGACATCATCTCCACCTGTCCCTCGGGATAATTGGTAATCACGAGCTTCACGGGATCCATCACCACTGCTGCTCGGTTCGATACCTTATTGAGATCCTCCCTAGCAGCACTTTCTAGCATAGCCATATCTATCGTACCATCGTACTTGGTATAGCCAATCATATCTACGAAGTTGCGGATACTCCTAGGGGTATAACCTCTACGACGCAACCCTACCAGCGTAGGCATACGAGGGTCGTCCCATCCATGTACCAGACCTCTCCTCACCAGTTCCATAAGCTTGCGCTTACTCATCATAGTGTAGGTGAGATTGAGGCGGTTGAACTCATACTGATGAGGTCTATATTCATCCGCCTTGAGAAGCTCTACAAAATAATCATACAACGGACGGTGCACCACAAACTCCAGCGTACAGATAGAGTGTGTAACCCCCTCGAAGTAATCGCTCTGACCATGGGCGAAGTCATACATAGGGTATACACTCCAGTCCCTGCCCGTACGGTGGTGAGGGTGGTGAATAATTCGATAGATAATAGGATCGCGGAAGTGCATATTGGAGTGCCCCATATCTATCTTGGCACGCAATACCATAGCGCCCTCAGCAATCTCGCCATGGCGCATCTTCTCGAATAGCTCTAAGCTCTCACTTATCGGACGATTGCGGTAAGGGCTATCCTCACCTGGCTGAGTAGGAGTACCCTTCTGCGCTGCTATCTGCTCCGAACTCTGCTCATCGACATAGGCACGACCCTCCTTTATCAGGCGTACAGCGAAGTCATAAAGCTGCTGGAAGTAGTCCGAAGCATAATATACACTACCCCACTCAAATCCCAACCACTTGATATCCGCCTCTATTGCATCGACATACTCCGTATCCTCCTTCACAGGATTGGTATCGTCAAAACGGAGATTACAGACACCGTTGTACTTCTGAGCGATACCAAAGTCTATACAAACCGCCTTGGCGTGCCCGATATGCAAGTATCCGTTAGGTTCGGGTGGGAAGCGAGTCTGAATACGCCCATCATTTAAGCCATTGCGTAGATCCTCCTCCACTATCTGCTCTATAAAATTAAGTGACTTCTCTTGTGCCACTTCACCGACACCCTTTACTTCCTTCTCCATATATATACTTTACAATTTGCTGATAAAGACGAAGTTCTTCAATACCTCGTCTCCTGAATTTTCAATCTCTGTACCTTTCCCTTCCCACCATATATTACCGCCATTCACGAATAGCACATGATCGCCAATATTAGCCACCGAGTTCATGTCATGCGTATTCACAATCGTCGTTATCATACCCTCCCGAGTAATCTCCTTAAGCAATTGGTCGATGAGCTTCGAGGTCTCAGGATCTAGTCCACTCGAAGGCTCGTCACAAAATAGGTACTTAGGCCCAAGGGCAATAGCACGCGCAATAGCTACCCTCTTCTTCATACCTCCGCTTATCTCCCCAGGATACTTGTAGCGAGCGTCATAGAGCTGCACCCGCCTTAGGCACTCTTTGGCTCTATCTAGCCTCATCCCCCGCTTCATCTTGGAAAACATATCGAGCGGATAGAGCACATTCTCAAAGACATTCATGCTATCAAAGAGCGCTGAGTTCTGAAAGAGCATGCCCACCTCTTGCCTCAGCTTACGGGTCTCCCGTGGCGACATCTGGTGTAGGTCCCTACCATCATAGAGCACCTCGCCACTTGTAGGGGTCTCGAGCCCCACCACGCACTTCATCAATACCGTTTTCCCTACACCCGACTTGCCAATGATAAGAGAGCACTCCCCAGGCTTGAAGGTCGTATTCACCCCCTTCAGCACCTCTTTTTCCCCGAAACTCTTATGCAGATTATGTACCTCTATCATACCTATACGAGCATTAATTGGGTGAGTACTAAGTCTACTACTAGGATAGCCGCATTGCTCATCACCACCGCCTGAGTGCTCGCACGCCCTACCTCTAGCGCTCCACCTTTCACGAAGTAGCCGAAATAGGAAGCCAGAGAGGATATGAAGAAGACATATACCACACTCTTTACGATAGAGTAAAACACATTGTAGGGCTTAAATGTGAGCTGCAATCCTGCCTCGAACTCACTGATAGGGATATTGGGCGATACAAGACAAGCGAGATAGCCACCCCCTATCCCCACCATGATACTTATCAATACGAGGATGGGCACAAAGAGCATCATCCCCACAATCTTGGGGAGGATCACATAGTTCGCAGCATTTACCCCCATGATATCCATGGCATCTAGCTGTTCCGTGATACGCATTGTGCCTATCTGGCTAGCGATACTACTTCCACATTTGCCGGCAA
This sequence comes from Porphyromonas levii, assembly GCF_018206105.1. Classification (NCBI taxonomy): domain Bacteria; kingdom Pseudomonadati; phylum Bacteroidota; class Bacteroidia; order Bacteroidales; family Porphyromonadaceae; genus Porphyromonas; species Porphyromonas levii. Next base: position 438 of record NZ_JADRGN010000013.1, on the reverse strand, counting down.
GTATCATGCACATAATCGTACTCGAGAATTCTAGAATCACGATCTCACGAGCGGCATAACCTATAGTAAACTTTGGAATCAAAGGGTGGCTCATATTGATACCTAACTGCATCGTCAGTACGGCACCGATAAAAAAGGAGACAAGAAATACAATCCAGATAGAGCCAACCCCTTGGACATAAATCTCACGCACAAGCTCCCGAGAGAACATACGCATACGCTGGGGACGCTTAAATACCTCCCCGAGCAACGCCACATACTTTCCTATGCTTTCGAGTACTGCACCCATCTATCTCCTACATTATTATATAATATCCACAAAGATACAAATTTAGCTACAAGTAGCAAGAGGGCGCCCACTAGCTCTTCTAGCGCTCCAACAATGCCCCTCGCCCTTCCATAAAACGCTAGTTGCCATCGGACACAAATTGTCTCGCC
>NZ_JADRGN010000115.1:0-203 GCF_018206105.1 Porphyromonas levii | reverse complement strand
CAGGGCAATCGCATTTGAAATGCTGTATCTACATTCTTTCATAAATGTCATTTAAAGCCTTGAAATTCGATGTAATATCCTTGTTTATATCGCAAATTATTAGTATCTTTATATCTGATAATCAATAGTTTAACTCATATAACAAAGGATTTATGGACTCTCTTTTTAAGGCACTTACAACTATTCCCGACTCTCGCAAAGGG
>NZ_JADRGN010000114.1:0-205 GCF_018206105.1 Porphyromonas levii | reverse complement strand
TCTCCCGCAAGGGACTCCAGTCTCTCCCGCAAGGGACTTTCACTACTCTACCTACAAGCTATGAGTAGAACGCCATCAGCCTAGGAGGAATGATACGAACACTTCAAGAGACTGTTGCACGATGGCGAACTACTGCGTTACTTTCGACATTCGGCTTCGGTCACGTACGTGAGTACGCTCCCGTCAGCCCCAGTCTCAGTGCCTT
>NZ_JADRGN010000113.1:0-225 GCF_018206105.1 Porphyromonas levii | reverse complement strand
TGTAATTAAGGGGAGAATATAGTATTGATTTATAGCGACAATAGTTATGGGATTCAAGCAAACGAGCAACAATGCACCCTCATTTACTGAGGTGTTTACCGAATTGAGAAGTTCTAGAGCACGCAATGAGTTTCTAGAGCAAATTGACAAACTCATTGATTGGAGACCATTTCAAACGCTCATAAATAAAAAGCTAAATAAGAGAGCTGAAGCGAAAGGCGAACC
>NZ_JADRGN010000112.1:0-227 GCF_018206105.1 Porphyromonas levii | reverse complement strand
CGTGTACAACTGAAAGGAAAAGGAATCAGACATTATTGGAAAGAGATCGTCCGAATAATGTCCACCCAAAAAGCAGTTACGACGGAAGCCACCAACATGCTAGGGGAAAAGGTGGTACTCCGAATTTGTAGCGACCCACCACCAAACGCCAGAAAAATCTACCAAGCCCTAAACTATAAAACCCACCCATTTAGAAAAATCAAAATTTGTAGTACACAGTAACTCTT
>NZ_JADRGN010000111.1:0-235 GCF_018206105.1 Porphyromonas levii | reverse complement strand
CGACTATAAACATCTATAACTGCAGAGAGGTACATAAACCCTTTCTCTATAAGGATATAGAAATATCTGTCGACCATACCTGATTGGAGCACTTTACCTTAAGCCCTTTAAGTAAGTAGGGACGTACATAACTCGGCACAGTGCCTTTACTGAGGCTCCTCTGTGGGTAGATCACCAGGATTCCCATCTTACGCATAAGTTGCCTTACACGCTTCTCATTCACTGAGTAACCTCT
>NZ_JADRGN010000012.1:0-52502 GCF_018206105.1 Porphyromonas levii | reverse complement strand
TTCAGTTGCAAGTTGAGTGTCGATCCGAAGCTGTGGGACACCAAAGGGGGACGTGTCACGGGCAGAAGCGCGGCGGCACTCGAAACGAACCGTATGCTTGACAAGATGCGGGTGCGCATCAACAGACACTATCAGGAAATCATGGAGCGTGACAACTTCGTCACGGCGGAGAAGGTAAAGAACGCCTTTCTCGGACTGGAACACCGCTACCACACGCTGATGCAGGTGTTCCGTCGGCACAACGAGAACTATGAGAAACAGGTGGAAGCAGGCATGAAAGCAAAAGGTACACTGGAAAAGTACCGTGTCGTTTACAAGCACCTGCAAGAGTTCCTCGACATCCGCTACCATGTGAAGGACATCGCCCTAAAAGAGCTTACTCCCGCTTTCATCTCCGACTTCGAGATGTTCCTGCGCACGGACAAGCACTGCTGCACCAATACCGTGTGGCTGTACGTCTGCCCGCTACGGACAATGGTGTTCATAGCCATCAACAACGAGTGGCTGACACGCGACCCGTTCCGCGAGTATGAAATCAAGAAGGAGGAAACGACACGCAGTTTCCTGACCAAAGACGAAATACGCCTGCTGATGGAGGGGAAACTGAAAAACGCCAAACAGGAACTGTACCGCGACCTCTACCTGTTCTGTGCGTTCACCGGATTGTCGTTCGCGGATATGCGCAACCTCACGGAAGAGAATATCCGTACCTATTTCGACGAACACGAGTGGATAAACATCAACCGCAAGAAAACGGGCGTGGTGTCCAACATCCGCCTGCTTGACATCGCCAACCGCATAATCGGCAAATACCGTGGGCTATGCGAGAACGGCAGGATATTCCCCGTTCCGCATTATAACACGTGCCTTGCCGGTATCCGTGCCGTCGCCAAGCGTTGCGGCATCACCAAGCATATCACGTGGCATCAAAGCCGCCACACGGCAGCCACGACAGTTTTCCTTTCCAACGGCGTACCCATCGAAACGGTCAGCTCCATGCTTGGACACAAGAGCATAAAGACGACGCAGATTTACGCGAAGATAACCAAAGAAAAACTCAATCAGGATATGGAAAACCTTGCCGCAAGGTTAAACAACGTCGAGGAATTTGCAGGTTGCACCATCTAAAAAAGAGGAGCCATGAAACGTGACATAATCATCATAGAGGACAAGGCGGTCAGCGTAACCGGTAACGATGTGTGGATGACCGCCACCGAAATAGCCGGACTGTTCCATACGACCGTCCCGGCAGTGAACGCCGTCATCAAAGCCGTCCGCAAGTCTGACGTGCTGAACGACTACAAGGTGTGCCGCTACATGCAGCTTGAAAACGGGCTGTACGCGGACGTGTACGCGCCTGAAATCATTATTCTGATTGCTTTTCGGCTGAACACCTACAACACCTACCTGTTCCGCATGTGGCTGGTAGGAAAGGTTCTCTCACAAGAGAAGCGGCAAACATACGTGATGTTTATACAGAACGGAAAAACTGCGTACTGTTGAAGATATCAAATGAAAATTATACGAAAGAATTTCTATATGGATCCTTATCTAAATAGCCATATCATATCTCAAAAAATATAGAGGTAATAATATGGCTATTATTTAATTCTTTTGATTTGTCGTTATGCAACGAATTCCGTTCATAAAATGTTTTAATATATATTTGTCAAATGAATGGAGATTAGGTATTTTTTGTTCAAGGTATTCAATTCCTATCGTGTTAAATTCCTGTATAACGATTGTAATCTCTTTAGAATCGTCTTCAAGATTTATAAGACCTGCATTTTGTATCTTTTTACTAATCATCCTCGGTAATCCGTATTCTTCAAGTTGAAATACAATTTTAGGTAAAAAGGCATTTGATGCTTTATATACAAAATTGGCGATATTTGAGGAATTAGGATAAAGTTCTTGACGTATAATATTAATTACCGCAATAATAGATGAGAGATTAAAGGATACATATCTTTCAAATGTAAATATATCCTCATATGTAATACCATAATCTTTTACTGTGTTATATAGCTCTTTTATAGTCATTTTCCATCCATTACTACATGCACATGCATAATACCGTAAATGTCCTTTTCGATGATATTCCAAAATTTCTATGATATCTCCTAAAGCATCCCTCCATTCCCATGTATTATTGTTTTGTAAAGCATCGCAATTTGTTGGCCAATTGGAATCAGTTTTCAATTTTTCCGCAATTATCTTTAACATTGATGGTTTACAACTTCTGATTTGTGGTATTCTTTCAATTCTATGCCAAATATCCGTTCCAAGAAGTTCTATCATTTCATCTTGATATCGTTGAATTTTTACATATTGTTCATTATTCAATTTTATACCGGGGTCATTTCCATCAAGTTTTTTTACTACATCATCAGGAAACTCTAATCTCAATTTAGTATTTTCTTGACTTGGTGGCTCTTCAAGCATATAGACACGACCTACAAAATAACGAAACATTCTGCCTGCGCGTCCAATGATGTTGCGAAAGGTAAAATAATCAATCTTATGAGCCCCGTTCTTATTTGACCATAAAACGACACTCTCTGCTTGAGTATTTACTCCTTCAATTATAGACGAGGTCGATACCAAATAATCTAACCCATTCTGTTCTTCAAATAGTTTTATTTGAATTTGACTAAGAGAACGATGTAGCTGACCATTATGAATACCAATACCATGTTTGACTAAATCTTTAAGAATATACTTTTCTCCATAATTGCATTCCAGCCAATCAGAAAAATTAGCAAGCAGTTCAGAGTCTTTATTATATAAATTTCTGTTAAGAATTGTTGTTACTTCTTCAATTCCCTTATATGTGCCGGTATATATCAAAGCTTTACCTATACCTGTATTTATTAATTCAATAAGTTTACGTGTCTTAAAACTCTGTTTATCTTCATTCTTTGGTCTGCTTTTATATAACCGCCATGCATGCGTTACAACGGTCTTAAAATCCATACGCAGAAATGTCATCCCTTCAGTGAATACATTTTCTTCTATTTCATGGATATTTGGGGCAAGATAATATCTTTGTTTAGCTTTCTTTCCGAGTTCTACCATTGAACTGAGTAAAGTGGAGCTTCTTTCAAGATCAAAATTTGTACTTGCCTTATAAAACTCATCAACGATTAGAATATCAATTGAAGGAAGTTTATCTATATAGGCAAAAGCTCTTTCTTGCGGAAATACCAATATGTTTTTCTCCGCAAGTTCTACATCTGTTGTTGTAATTATTTTATATTGATGAGAGAATTTTCGGCAAATTCGTCTTCTTGTTTCATCTGCAAGAGCAACCGTAGGTACTAATATTACAACATTAATTGGTTGTTTAATCGCAATAAATGCATCAATAACAAAACTTTTACCAAAACTTGTAGGAGCACTCACCGCAACGCTTTTCCCTTCTAATAACTTCTTTAATACCTGTGATTGAGCAGTATGTAAGACACAAGGTTTTCTTTCTCCAATATTAACTTTAAAAACTTCACATACAAACCGATCTTCCCAAGATGCAGTATATGTATCAATATACGGTAAAAGCCCCACTTCACGAATAAGATGGTTGACTAATTCCATATATGAATTATTGTTAGTACCATTAATCTCATGAAGTAATGTAATTACTTTGGATCTTGCATTACTTATATCACCAGCATTTAGAACATTACTTATATCTAAACATGTATTATATATATCATTCGTCTGCATCATTTTTGAGATTTTTTGCTTGTGAAATAAACCAGTTTACTATTTTTGTTTTATCAGGAACAGGAAAAAGAATCAAATGAAAGTTTATTTCCGAATACTTATGAACAGAACTAAGCTTGTTGATCTGCTTCTTAAAAAACGAATGAGCACGATCTCTATGAAAAGAAATAATACTATTTTTATACTCATCACTCATTTCAGTAGTACTTGCTGTTATCTGGCATTCATGTAATAAAAGAATAGGTATATGTAGTTTGGGTTTTATTTCGTCAATGGAAGTATTCTCATCGAAACATTCTTTTATCTTTTTAAGTAATGTTTGGTTTTCAATTTGTTTATCAAGTTCATTGAGATTGGTCATTATTCCGCATTCCTTTTTCATAATAGGTTTGCGCAACATTTGTTCAACAGAATTTATTGGTTCGTATAATCGCGCATCCTCAAGAGAATTATAAAATTTAGCTTCTCCTAACCAAAGTTGAAAGCCTCCATTTGGGTCAATTACAATGTGTACAGAATCAGAGCCCTTTGCATTATCATTATCATTCTGTTTATAAAAAATTTTAGGTATTGCAGATAAGGCTTTATAATGGTTCTTCATTATGCCATATAGAATAATTTCCGCTATTTCACTTCCCTTTCCATTCTGCTCTTTGTCAACAAGTCGTAAATGTTTGGCAGCCTCAATAAGCCTACCGTAATCATTATCTATTAATTTCTCTCGTTCTTGTGCAGACAAAGCTGTTTCTGCAATATTACTGAAAACAAATTCTTTGAATTGACGATATCTCCAACTGCCATCTTCAAAGCCATTAGCAACTGATAATAACCTGTCATTATGATCTGGATTTATTTCTTGCTTTTTTGTATTAAAATTAACAAAACAATCATCAACTAATATATCAAAATTCCAAATTTTATTGCTCATACACTTTATTTACATGCTTAAAAATGGTGAAACATCTATATTCCTTTAGATACTATTTTTTTGTATGACAAATAAGTTCATGAACATCAACATCAAGCAAATTTGCAATACGAACAAATGTGTACAAATCAGGTTGAGAATGATTATTACACCATTTAGATACTGTTGCAGGATCTTTCTGTAATTGTTTTGCCAACCATTTGCTCATAACTCCTTTTTCTGATAGTACATTTTTAATGTTGTTTAAAATTGCCATTACAATTAATTTTTAGATTGCGTTAAATGCAAAGTTACAACTTTTTATTAACTATATGAATTTCTAACGATAGAAATTGGTTGGATCAATCAAAAAACTGGTTTTAAGGTCATTAAAACACCCAAGTATATAAAAAGTAAACGGGCAGCACCACAAAATGTCGCCCGTTTCCTTTTTCATGTTGGCCGCCTCACTCCAGCGGCTTGCGGTAGTTCGCTTCCAGCACCTCGCGCAGCCCCGTTTCCGGGTAAAGCACCTTCCCTCCCAAAAGTATGAAGGACAACACGCGGTTGTTGCGGTATTCCTGCAAGGTGCGTCGGCTGACACGGAGCAGTTCCGCCACCTCACCGTCAGTCAGGTAACGTTCCCCGTCCAGCGGAGGGCGGTAACTTTCCAGAAATACAGACAGCCATTTCGAGCCTTTGCGCATATCCTGCATCACAGAGGCTATCGGCTCGTCTTCCATCGTAAAAACATCGTTGGTCTCGTTCATCATAACTTCGGATTCAGTGGGTGAATAAATCAAATCATCTGCCGTGCGAATAGAGCGTGCCGATAAGCGGTATCAACCTCTTAACCTCCTCCGGCTTGTAATAGAACCTGCGGTTTATCTGCGAGTAGCCGATAAGCCGCCTGTCGCGCAGCGTCTGCAACGTGCGCGGGCTTATTCTCAACTGCCCGCAGACCTCCTCGCCCGTGAGCCATCTTTCCATGCGCCCCGTGTCGCTTTTGCGCCTTAGGGCGGCGACCTTCTCCGAGAGTGCGCCGAATGCCGCCACCATCATCTCGAAAGTCTTTTTCTCGATAGATACTATTTCCATATTCATGCAATTATCGGTTTGCCCGCAAAGGTAACGATGCAGCCCTTAACACGTACCGTTTTCCGCTGAAAGGCTGCCTGTTGCACCGTTTGACCGGGTTACGGAGCCATCTTCCGTAAAAATCTTACGTGAGTCACGTAGTGAGTTGTTAAAGCCCCTTTTGTTTATTGCCGAATTTTGTCGCAGAAACATAGAGCAAGCCGAGTGTAGAGCGTCAAACTTGCTTGAACGGTATGCCGAGGCGCAGCCTATGTTCATGAAAATAAACAAAAATAAAGGACTGAATATGAAAGTGATAACGATGGAAAGTTCTGCCTTCCGGTCATTGACGGAACAGATAGCGGAGATTGCGGCACACGTCCGTGCCGCCTCCGGCGACAAGAAAGCGGCATCGCCCGACAGGTTGCTCACCACACGCGAGGCGGCGCACCTGCTTAACGTGAGTACCCGCACCCTCCAGCGTATGCGCAGCGAGCAACGCATCGGTTATGTCGTGCTTCGCGGTAAATGCCGCTACCGGCAGTCGGAAATAGACCGCCTGCTTGAAGCGTGTGCCGTCAACGAGGACGCGGCGACACCGCAGGAATTGAAACGCAACCACACGCTGCGCACTGGCGGCAAACCAAAAGGAAGGAGGACATAGGTCATGGAACTGCTCACACGAAACAACTTCGAGGGCTGGATGCAGAAGCTGATGGAACGGCTCGACCGTCAGGACGAACTGCTGCTGGCGATGAAGGCTGAGGGGAAACAGCCTACTATCACGGAAAGCATCCGCCTTTTCGACAATCAGGATTTGTGCATGCTGCTCCAGATAAGCAAGCGCACACTGCAACGCTACCGCAGTGTCGGCGCATTGCCCTACAAGACACTGGGCAAGAAAACCTATTACAGCGAGGAGGATGTGCTGACATTCCTTTCCAACCATATCAAGGACTTCAAAAAAGAAGATATAGCCTTCTACAAGGCTCGTATCCATAATTTCTTTCATAAATAACCCATTAAAACATTTTTCAAATGGCAAAGAAAAAAGACGAAAAGGACGTGCTGGTAGTCCGTGACGAGAAGACGGGCGAGATCAGCGTGGTAGCCGGGCTGAATGCAGACGACACACCCAAGCGTACCCCTGCGAAAGCTGAGAACGCGCAGAGTTTCCTGCAATTCGACCGACACGGCGACGTGCTGGACAACTTCTTCAAGAACTTCTTCCGGCAGTGCAAGGAACCCAGCCGCTTCGGTTTCTACCGCATCGCGGCAGACCAAGTGGATTCCATGCTTGGCGTGATGAAAGACCTGCTTCAGCATCCGTACCAGAACAAACAAATCCTTGCACCGCACAAAATCGACACCTTCCCTTATCAACAGCAGGTGCAGGAAGAGATGGCGGCACAAAAGACAGAGAAACAAGAACCTCAAAAACAGGAAAACATGGAACAACAGAAAGAACAGCAGGAAAGCCCGCAACAGACGCAGGGCAGACAGGGCTACCAACCCATCAACGAGAGCAAAATCAACTGGCAGGAGCTGGAGGACAGATGGGGCGTGAAGCGTGACGACCTTGAAAAGTCCGGAGACCTTACGAAGATGCTCCACTACGGCAAGTCCGACTTGGTAAAGGTCAAGCCCACCTTCGGCGGCGAATCATTCGAGCTGGACGCCCGCCTCTCCTTCAAGAAGGACGGCGAGGGAAATGTCAGCCTCGTGCCGCACTTCATCCGCAAGGAGCAGAAGTTAGATGAGTACAAGGAACACAAATTCTCCGACGATGACCGGAAGAACCTGCGCGAAACGGGCAACCTCGGCAGGGTCGTGGACATTGTGGACAGGGAAACGGGCGAAATCATCCCCTCCTACATCAGCATCGACCGCAAGACGAATGAAATCACGGACATTCCGGCAAACAAGGTGCGCATCCCGGAGCGCATCGGCAAGACGGAAATCACCAAACAGGAGCAGGACATGCTCCGCGCCGGACTGCCCGTGCGCGACAAGCTCATCGAGCGCAACGACGGCAGGAAGTTCGTCACCACCCTTCAAGTGAACGTGGAGCAGCGCGGCGTGGAGTTCGTGCCGGGAACCGGAAGGTCGCCCCGTACCGCACAGACGCAGGAAGCCAAAGGTGACACCTCGAAAAGTCAGGCGCAAGGCGGGGAAAATGCCGCACAGACCAAGAAGGAGCAACGCCGCAACACGTGGATGAACGAGGACGGCAGCATCCGCCCCATCAGCAAATGGAGCGGCGTGAACTTCACCGACAAGCAGAAAGCCGACTACGTGGCGGGTAAAGCCGTGAAACTGGAGAACGTGACCGACAAGCAGGGCTTCCATGCCACGATGTATATCAAGTTCAACCCGGAGAAGGGCCGCCCGTACCGCTACGAAACGAACCCCGACAACGCCCAGCAGGTCGCCCCGTCCAACGAGAGCCGCACACAGGTGGCGGTGAACAACGAGGGCAAAACCAACGAGGCGACAAAGAACCTGAAAGAGCCTTTGCAGAAAGGTCAGACCGCCCCAAAGGACGACCGCCAGCAACAGCAGCAGGAGAAGCCGAAAAAGAAGAACAACAAAGGCATGAAAATGTAATCCCGTGTCCGCCACTGAATCCAAAATAAAATCCAAAGTATCAACAAAAAAGCAAGAAAACATGAAGACAATCATTGCAGAAAAGCCCTCCGTGGCACGTGAAATCGCCCGCATCGTGGGCGCGACAAAGAGAGAGGAAGGATATTTCGAAGGAGGCGGCTATGCCGTGACATGGGCATTCGGACACCTCGTTCAGCTTGCCATGCCCGACGGCTACGGCGTGCGCGGATTTGTCCGTGACAACCTCCCGATTATTCCCGACACATTCACGCTCGTCCCCCGTCAGGTCAGGACGGAGAAAGGTTACAAGCCCGACAGCGGCGTGGTGTCGCAGATAAAAGTCATCAAAAGACTGTTCGACACAAGCGAACAAATCATCGTGGCGACCGATGCCGGACGCGAGGGAGAGCTTATCTTCCGCTACCTCTACCACTATACGGGTTGCACCACTCCTTTCGTGCGTCTGTGGATCAGCTCGCTCACCGACAAGGCTATCCGTGAGGGACTGCGCAACCTCGAAGACGGCAGCAGGTACGACAACCTATACCTCGCCGCCAAAGCGCGGAGCGAATCCGACTGGCTCGTGGGCATCAACGGCACTCAGGCGTTATCCATAGCCGCCGGACATGGCACGTATTCGGTGGGGCGTGTGCAGACACCCACGCTGGCGATGGTGTGTGAACGCTATTGGGAGAACCGCCGTTTTACGTCCGAAGCATTCTGGCAGCTCCATATCGCAACAGACGGTTGCGACGGCGAGGTCGTGAAACTCTCATCCTCCGAGAAATGGAAGTCGAAAGAACCGGCAACGGAGCTATATAATAAGGTAAAGGCGGCAGGCAGCGCAACGGTAACGAAAGCAGAGCGTAAGGAGAAGACGGAGGAAACTCCCTTGCTGTACGACCTGACCACGCTCCAAAAAGAAGCCAACGCCAAGCACGGCTTCACGGCGGAACAGACGCTTGAAATCGCGCAGAAGCTCTACGAGAAGAAGTTGATAACCTATCCGAGAACGGGAAGCCGCTACATCCCCGAAGACGTGTTCGCTGAAATCCCCAAGCTACTCGCCTTTATCGGCACGCAGCCCGAATGGAAAGACAAGGTGCGGGCAAAAGCCATCCCGACACGCCGTAGCGTGGATGACGGCAAGGTAACAGACCACCATGCCCTGCTCGTCACGGGAGAGAAACCGCTCTTCCTCTCCAAAGAGGACAGCACCATTTATCAGATGATTGCCGGACGAATGATAGAGGCATTCTCCGAAAAATGCGTCAAGGACGTGACTGCTGTCACGGCAGAATGTGCCGGAGTGGAGTTCACCGTGAAAGGCAGTGTCGTGAAGCAAGCCGGATGGCGTGCCGTCTATGGCGAGGAAAAGGAGGAAACTACCATCCCCGGCTGGCAGGATGGCGACACGCTCACGCTGAAAGCCACCTCCATCACCGAAGGAAAGACCAAACCCAAGCCGCTGCATACCGAAGCCACCCTGCTCTCGGCAATGGAAACAGCGGGCAAGGAAATTGAGGACGACGCGCTGCGGCAGGCGATGAAGGACTGCGGCATCGGCACTCCCGCCACACGAGCGTCCATCATCGAAACGCTTTTCAAGCGCGGTTACATGGAACGCTGCAAGAAGTCGCTTGTTCCCACCGAAAAGGGACTCGCCCTCAATTCCGTGGTGAAGACGATGCGCATCGCCGATGTAGCCATGACGGGCGAATGGGAAAAGGAACTGGCACGTATCGAGCGCGGGGAACTGCCCGCCGACACTTTCCGCAAGGAGATAGAGGCGTACACACGGGAAATCACCTCCGAACTGCTCTCGTGCGACAAGCTCTTCGGCAGCCGTGATTCCGGCTGCGCGTGTCCCAAGTGCGGCACGGGCAGGATGCGGTTCTACGGCAAGGTGGTACGTTGCGACAACACGGAGTGCGGACTGCCCGTGTTCCGGCAGAAAGCGGGACGCACCCTGTCCGACGACGAAATCAAAGACCTGCTCACCGACGGGCACACCAAGCCGCTCAAAGGCTTCAAGAGCAAGCAGGGCAAGAACTTCGATGCCATAGTCGCCTTTGACGGGGAATATAACACGACGTTCGTGTTCCCGGAAAAGAAATGCAAGTCTTCCTATCCGAAAAAAAGGAAATAATCACTAACTTTTGATAAGTTAGGCTGCATCTCAACAATAGAAACAAACAAGTTTTTTTCGTATTGTCTTCGATTTGCACTAACTTTGCCACTTGTTCAGAGTAATGAATTGTTCTTCGATACCGGATTACACTCATACTTTGGATTTAGTGGTGGCACTCGGAGGGATACCGAGTGCCTTTTTCTTCCTTTTTCCAATCAATTATCCCGTTAAATATCAATCCACTAAACTCCAAAGTAATGAACAACAAGAAGAAAAACGAGGGTCAGACCGACTTTTCCTATTACGGTCTGTACCTGCTGGACTACCTCCGCACGAACAAGTTTGAACAGGCGACTGACACCGCTTTCATACGGGAACGGGCCGACCGTGCCGCCGAAACGTATGAAAAGGCGCGGCTCGAAGGCTATCCCGCCGATGGCGCGCAAGAGCAGGCGATGGACACGCTGCTGCGCGGGCTGCGCTATTCCCGGTACGCCATTCTCCGTGAAGTCGTGGAGAGCGAGTTTTTCGACGAAGTGCCGGAAGAGAAACAAGAAGCCTTTATTCTGAAACTCATGCCGCTTGTCGGCAACGTGTTCTCCGTCTATGACCTTTCGGACGACAACTTCGCCCTGTCTTCCGATTACGACCTGCTCTACACGGAGCTGACGGGGGCAACCGTCCTTTACATCGGGGAATATGGCGTTTAACCGCAAACAGAAACTGCGGGACAACATCGAGGCGATACGGACGGCATTCATCCTTGACAGGGAAAACAGGACAGCGACAACCGAAGAGCGTGCCATACTTCAAAGGTACTGCGGTTTCGGCGGTCTGAAATGTATCCTCAACCCTGCGAAGGAACTGACGGATGCCGTCCGGTGGGCGAAATCCGACCTCGAACTGTTCGCCCCGACGGTGGAGCTGCACAGGCTTATCCGTGAGAACAGCAATGACGAAACGGAGTACAAGCGGTTTGTGGATTCGCTGAAAGCGTCCGTGCTGACCGCTTTCTACACCCCCAAAGAGATAACCGACACCCTTGCGGACGTGCTGGCGGATTACAGCGTCCGTCCCACCCGTATGCTCGAACCGTCGGCAGGTGTCGGCGTGTTCGTGGATTCCGTGCTACGGCACAGCCCCGGTGCGGACGTGATGGCTTTCGAGAAGGATCTGCTCACGGGTACAATCCTGCGGCATCTCTATCCCGACAAGAAAACGCGCACCTGCGGTTTTGAGAAAATCGAAAGACCGTTCAACAATTATTTCGACTTGGCGATGTCCAACATTCCGTTCGGTGACATTGCCGTGTTCGACGCGGAGTTTGAAAAGAGTGGGTCCTTCGGCAGACGATCGGCACAGAAAGCCATCCACAACTATTTCTTTCTCAAAGGACTGGATGCCGTGCGTGACGGCGGTATCGTGGCGTTCATCACCTCGCAAGGGGTATTGAACAGCAGCAAGACCTCCGTGCGTAACGAGCTGTTCAGTCAGGCTAATCTGGTATCTGCGATACGCCTGCCCAACAACCTGTTCACGGACAACGCGGGGACAGAAGTGGGCAGTGACCTGATTGTCCTGCAAAAGAACCTCAGCAAGAAGGAAATGTCGCAGGACGAGCGGCTGATGACCGTGATACAGACGGACACGAAAACCGACCTGACCGACAACGCCTATTTCATCCATCACCCGGAACGCATCGTGCATACGACGGCTAAACTTGACACCGACCCCTACGGGAAACCCGCTATGGTCTATCTGCACGAGGGCAAGACCGCAGGCATAGCCGGGGACTTGCGCCGTATGCTTGACGAGGATTTCCATTACAGGCTCGCCATGCGTCTGTATTCGGGTTCAATCCGGCAGTCGGGAACGGAAGAAAAGGTTACCGTTCAAAAGGAGGTGGAGCGTACTGCCATAAAGATGGAAACAGCATCTCCGATGCAAGCGGTGGAAACTCCGACGGAAAAACCGCAAGCCGTTGAGGAGAAGCCGGAGATAGAACCACGTCCGAAATATTCTGACGGGGTGCAGCTCTCCTTGCTCGACCTCTGGGGAATGACAGAAGAAGTCAGCCAACCGAAAACCGCCAAAAAGAAAAGGACGGCGAAGAAGGCTGTTACGGCAAAGACCACTCCACCGAAGTCGAAAGCAACAGTTACGCCGACGGCTCCAGCCGTCAAGCCTGCCACGGAAAACAAGGAGGCAAAAGCGGACAGTGCCGCCAAGCCTGCCGACCCGGACGACATCTATGCAAAGCTGGACTGGGAAACCAATCCTCCCATCAACGGCTTCTACGAGATGATGATGGAACTCACGCCGGAGCGCAGGAAGGAACTTCGGGAGCTGGCAAGGCAGCATAATGAAAAACATGAAAACAGAACGGTTGCGACGATCACGCCGGAAGTACCACGTGAACAACCCCGGCAGGAGGAAACACAGCCGGAAGCAGTCGCCGCACCTGCTGTTACCGATGCTCCACCGGAAACGGTGGCTACTTCCCTTTTTCCCGACATCGAACCGGAAAAGCCGAAGGAGGAAGTCGTGGACCTTACGCCGCGTGCCTACCATCGCACGCCGGAGATGCACCTGCGCGAAGGCTCGCTGGTGGCTGACTGGGGACGTCATAACATCGGCTATCTGAAGGACATCACGCCATACGGGGCTACATTCCAGCCGCTCGACCTGAAAGGATACCAGAAGGAAAAGGCGTTGTTGTATGTGTCGCTGCGTGACGCCTACGAGCGTCTGTACCGTTATGAATCGAACAGGCACGAGGCAAATGTTCCGTGGCGAGAGCATCTGAATACCTGTTACGATGAGTTTGTCATGCGCTACGGCAACCTCAACGCCAAGCAGAACGTGAAGTTAGTGATGATGGACGCGGGCGGGCGTGACATCCTTTCGCTGGAACGGGTGGAGAACGGAAAGTTCGTCAAGGCGGACATCTTCGAGCATCCCGTTTCCTTCTCCGTGGAGAGCCATGCCAACGTAGGCTCTCCCGAAGAAGCCCTGTCCGCGTCGCTCAACAAATATGGCACGGTCGATCTCGGCTATATGCGGGAGATAACCGACAGCACGGCGGAGGAGTTGCTCACAGCCCTGCAAGGACGCATCTATTACAATCCGCTCGTGACCGGTTACGAAATCAAAGACCGCTTCATAGCCGGGAACGTGATAGAGAAGGCGGAACGCATAGAGGCTTGGATGGGCGAAAACCCCGAAAGTGAGCGTATGCCGGAAGTGAAACAGGCGTTGGAGGCTCTGAAAGATGCCGAACCGCCGCGTATCGCCTTCGAGGATCTGGACTTCAATTTCGGGGAACGCTGGATTCCGACGGGTGTCTATGCCGCCTACATGAGCCGGCTGTTCGACACGGAGGTGAAAATCGCCTATTCCGCAAGCATGGACGAGTTTTCGGTTGCGTGCGGCTACCGCACCATGAAAATCACGGACGAGTTTCTGGTGAAGGGGTATTACCGGAACTATGACGGTATGCACCTCTTGAAACACGCCCTGCACAATACCTGCCCCGACATGATGAAGTCCATCGGCAAGGACGAGCATGGCAACGAGATCAAGGTGCGCGACAGCGAGGGAATACAGCTCGCCAACGCCAAAATTGACGAGATACGAAACGGCTTCTCCGAATGGCTCGAAGAGCAGTCGCCGCAGTTCAAGGAGCGGCTGACGACGATGTATAACCGCAAGTTCAACTGTTTCGTGCGCCCGAAGTATGACGGCTCGCACCAGACCTTCCCCGACCTCAATCTGAAGGGGCTGGCAAGCCGTGGCATCAAGAGCGTTTATCCCTCGCAGATGGATTGCGTATGGATGCTGAAACAGAACGGAGGCGGAATATGCGACCACGAGGTGGGAACCGGCAAGACGCTGATAATGTGCATAGCGGCACATGAGATGAAACGTCTGAACTTGGCGCACAAGCCGATGATTATCGGGCTGAAAGCCAACGTTGCGGAGATTGCCGCCACCTATCAGGCGGCGTATCCCAACGCGCGTATTCTGTACGCTTCGGAGAAGGACTTTTCGACTGCCAACCGTGTGCGCTTCTTCAATAATATAAAGAACAACGACTACGATTGTGTCATCATGTCGCACGACCAGTTCGGCAAGATACCGCAGTCGCCGGAGTTGCAGCAGCGCATCCTGCAAGCGGAGCTTGACACGGTGGAGGAAAACCTCGAAGTGCTGCGGCAGCAGGGAAAGAACGTGTCGCGGGCTATGCTGAAAGGTCTGGAGAAGCGCAAACACAACCTTGAAGCGAAGCTGGAGAAGGTGGAACATGCCATAAAGTCACGCACGGACGACGTGGTGGATTTCAAGCAGATGGGCATCGACCACATCTTCATAGATGAGAGCCACCAGTTCAAAAATCTGACGTTCAACACGCGCCATGACCGTGTGGCGGGACTGGGCAACAGCGAGGGAAGCCAGAAGGCACTGAACATGCTCTTTGCCATACGCACCATACAGGAGCGCACGGGCAGAGACTTGGGAGCGACCTTCCTTTCGGGTACTACCATCAGCAACTCGCTGACGGAGTTGTATCTGCTGTTCAAGTATTTGCGTCCGAAGGAGCTGGAACGGCAGGACATCCGATGTTTCGACGCTTGGGCGGCGATATTCGCCAAGAAGACGACGGATTTTGAATTTAACGTGACGAACAACGTGGTTCAAAAGGAGCGTTTCCGCTACTTCATCAAGGTGCCGGAACTTGCCGCCTTCTATAATGAAATCACGGACTACCGCACGGCGGAGGACGTGGGCGTAGATCGTCCCAACAAGAATGAGATACTGCACCACATACCGCCCACGCCGGAACAGGAGGACTTCATACAGAAACTGATGCAGTTCGCAAAGACTGGCGATGCCACCCTGTTGGGCAGACTGCCGCTTTCGGAAACGGAGGAAAAGGCGAAGATGCTTATCGCCACGGACTATGCCCGCAAGATGGCACTCGACATGCGTATGATAGACCCGAATTATGAAGACCACCCCGACAACAAGGCGAGTCACTGTGCCAAGATGATCGCGGAGTATTACCAAAAATACGACGCGCAGAAAGGCACGCAGTTCGTTTTCTCGGACTTGGGGACATATCAGCCGGGCGACGGGTGGAACGTCTATTCGGAAATCAAGCGCAAGCTGACGGAGGATTACGGCATACCGCCAAGCGAGGTGCGCTTCATTCAGGAGTGCAAGACCGACAAGGCTCGGAAGGCGGTGATAGACGCCATGAATGCCGGAACAGTGCGTGTTCTGTTCGGCTCCACCTCCATGCTCGGAACGGGTGTGAACGCACAGAAAAGGTGTGTGGCAATTCATCATCTCGATACGCCGTGGCGACCGTCCGACCTGCAACAGCGTGACGGACGCGGAGTTAGAGCCGGAAACGAAATTGCCAAGCATTTCGCCGGGAACAACGTGGACGTAATCATCTACGCGGTGGAGAAGTCACTGGACAGCTACAAGTTCAACCTCCTGCACTGCAAGCAGACTTTCATCAGCCAGCTCAAAAGCGGTGCTATGGGGGCGCGTACCATCGACGAGGGGGCAATGGACGAGAAATCGGGCATGAACTTTTCGGAATATATGGCGTTGCTATCCGGCAACACCGACCTGCTGGACAAGGCGAAACTTGAAAAGCGCATCGCCTCGCTCGAAGGGGAACGCAAGTCGTTCAACAAGGGCAAGCGTGATTCGGAGTTCAAGCAGGAGTCAAAGACCGGCGAACTGCGCAACAACACGGCTTTCATAGATGCCATGACGGAGGACTGGAACCGCTTCCTTTCGGTGGTGCAGACCGACAAGGAGGGCAACCGCCTTAATATGATAAAGGTGGACGGTGTGGATTCCGCCGATGAGAAGGTCATCGGAAAGCGTTTGCAGGAGATAGCGAAAAACGCCACTACAGGCGGGC
This sequence comes from Porphyromonas levii, assembly GCF_018206105.1. NCBI lineage: Bacteria > Pseudomonadati > Bacteroidota > Bacteroidia > Bacteroidales > Porphyromonadaceae > Porphyromonas > Porphyromonas levii. The sequence continues at coordinate 36,113 of NZ_JADRGN010000012.1, read as the reverse complement.
TTTACACGCAGGTTGGAGAGTTTTACGGTTTCCCGATAAAGGTGGTGAGCGAAAGGATACTCAAAGAGGGATTGGAGTTCACCGACAACCGTTTCGTGGTCGAGGGGAACTACAAGTACACCTATAACAACGGACATCTGGCAATGGCTGACCCGTTGGCCGCCGCCCGCAATTTCCTCAACGCTTTGGAGCGCATCCCCTCCATCATCGACCAGTACAAGACTAAGAATGAAGTGCTGGAACGTGAGATACCGCAGTTGCAGGAGATAGCGGGCAAGGTGTGGAAGAAGGAGGAAGAACTGAAACAGTTGAAGTCTGAACTTGCCGCACTTGACCGAAAAATACAGCTGGAACTTGCGCCGCCCACGCCCGAAGTCGCCGAAAAGGAGAACGAAGGGCAACAGGTCAAGCCGGAAGCGGAAGATGTACGGAACAGGCAGGCGCAATATTCCGAAAATGCACCGCCGCAAATACGCAATCCATCGGAAAGTATTATCGCCAATCACACCATAACTGGGCATCCGGGGCTGTATGCCAAGGAGGAAACCCGGTCCAAAGGATTGAAAATATAACCTTAGGAATTTTATCTGAAGTATTAATAAGGGCTATCCCAAAAGGTCTAAAAGTAAATTTTATCCTTTCTGCAAGTATCTGTAGGATGGCAACTGCATTTTTTTCTTTTTGGGCAGCCCTTATTAAAATTTATTCTTATTTTAGGTTATATACATTCATGTCCATTTATGTAAAAAATTCCTGCTGACCTTGTTTATGTCTTATCAGTCACCATTTGCAAAACCATATTTGACCCTCAAAGAGGCTGAATTTGATAAGTAACTTGCTACATACTCATAATAAGGAGCTAAATAGAACACGAATGGGAAATACTCAAATGCCAAACTAAAGAAGATATTGGCCAAAATAAACGCTATACCGAGAGAGAAACTTGATTCTTCAACTTCCTAAAACGGTGTTGTTCAAACGTTTCTACTTATTTGTACTTACCAGTTGAACCTACGCTTCCCTAATAAAATGTCTATGGTAAAAAGTTAAAAAATCCTCCCACTTTTGTTAGATATATTTTTTTGTGTAATTTTGTAATCGTTATGCGGCAGTAATAATATACATATTAATACGAGTTAGTAATCCTGTAGTTCTCACATGCTACGAGGAGGTATTAAAAGGTGCGTTTCGACAATGCATCTATTGTAGTATATTATTGCTTAATCCAAATGAATATTATAAATTTAGGAATTCTTGCTCACATTGATGCAGGAAAAACTTCCGTAACCGAGAATCTGCTGTTTGCCAGTGGAGCAACGGAAAAGTGCGGCTGTGTGGATAATGGTGACACCATAACGGACTCTATGGATATAGAGAAACGTAGAGGAATTACTGTTCGGGCTTCTACGACATCTATTATCTGGAATGGTGTGAAATGCAATATCATTGACACTCCGGGACACATGGATTTTATTGCGGAAGTGGAGCGGACATTCAAAATGCTTGATGGAGCAGTCCTCATCTTATCCGCAAAGGAAGGCATACAAGCGCAGACAAAGTTGCTGTTCAATACTTTACAGAAGCTGCAAATCCCGACAATTATATTTATCAATAAAATTGACCGTGCCGGTGTGAATTTAGAGCGTTTGTATCTGGATATAAAAACAAATCTGTCGCAAGATGTCCTGTTTATGCAAACTGTTGTCGATGGATTGGTTTATCCGATTTGCTCCCAAACATATATAAAGGAAGAATACAAAGAATTTGTATGCAACCATGACGACAATATATTAGAACGGTATTTGGCGGATAGCGAAATTTCACCGGCTGATTATTGGAATACGATAATCGCTCTTGTGGAAAAAGCCAAAGTCTATCCGGTGCTACATGGATCAGCAATGTTCAATATCGGTATCAATGAGTTGTTGGACGCCATCTCTTCTTTTATACTTCCTCCGGCATCAGTCTCAAACAGACTTTCAGCTTATCTCTATAAGATAGAGCATGACCCCAAAGGACATAAAAGAAGTTTTCTAAAAATAATTGACGGAAGTCTGAGGCTTCGAGACGTTGTAAGAATCAACGATTCGGAAAAATTCATCAAGATTAAAAATCTAAAAACTATTTATCAGGGCAGAGAGATAAATGTTGATGAAGTGGGTGCCAATGATATCGCAATTGTAGAAGATATGGAAGATTTTCGAATCGGAGATTATTTAGGCGCTAAACCTTGTTTGATTCAAGGATTATCTCATCAGCATCCCGCTCTCAAATCCTCCGTCCGACCAGACAAGCCCGAAGAGAGAAGCAAGGTGATATCCGCTCTGAATACATTGTGGATTGAAGACCCGTCTTTGTCCTTTTCCATAAACTCATATAGTGATGAATTGGAAATCTCGTTATATGGTTTAACCCAAAAGGAAATCATACAGACATTGCTGGAAGAACGATTTTCCGTAAAGGTCCATTTTGATGAGATCAAGACTATCTACAAAGAACGACCTGTAAAAAAGGTCAATAAGATTATTCAGATCGAAGTGCCACCCAACCCTTATTGGGCCACAATAGGGCTGACTCTTGAACCCTTGCCGTTAGGGACAGGGTTGCAGATCGAAAGTGACATCTCCTATGGCTATCTGAACCATTCTTTTCAAAATGCCGTTTTTGAAGGAATTCGTATGTCTTGCCAATCGGGATTACATGGATGGGAAGTGACAGATTTGAAAGTAACTTTTACTCAAGCCGAGTATTATAGCCCGGTAAGTACACCTGCTGATTTCAGACAGCTGACCCCTTATGTCTTCAGGCTGGCTTTGCAACAGTCAGGTGTGGACATTCTCGAACCGATGCTCTGTTTTGAGTTGCAGATACCCCAAGTGGCAAGTTCCAAAGCTATTACAGATTTGCAAAAAATGATGTCTGAGATTGAAGACATCAGTTGTAATAATGAGTGGTGTCATATTAAAGGGAAAGTTCCATTAAATACAAGTAAAGACTATGCCTCAGAAGTAAGTTCATACACTAAGGGCTTAGGCATTTTTATGGTTAAGCCATGTGGGTATCAAATAACAAAAGGCGGTTATTCTGATAATATCCGCATGAACGAAAAAGATAAACTTTTATTCATGTTTCAAAAATCAATGTCATCAAAATAATGGAGCGGTCAGGAAATTTCTATAAGGCAATACGGTTGGGATATATACTTATCTCCATTCTTATCGGATGTATGGCATATAATAGCCTCTATGAATGGCAGGAGATAGAAGCATTAGAACTTGGCAATAAAAAAATAGACGAGTTCCGAAAAGAAATAAACAATATCAATATTCAAATGATAAAATTTTCTCTATTGGGTGAAACGATACTGGAATGGAACGATAAAGATATCGAGCATTACCATGCACGGCGTATGGCAATGGACAGTATGCTCTGCCGTTTCAAGGTCACCTATCCAGCAGAGCGCATCGATAGTGTGCGCAGTCTTTTAGAGGATAAGGAACGACAGATGTTCCAGATAGTCCGGTTAATGGATGAACAACAATCTATTAACAAGAAGATAGCCAATCAAATTCCGGTTATTGTGCAGAAAAGTGTGCAGGAACAGTCCAAAAAGCCAAAACGAAAAGGTTTCTTAGGCATATTCGGCAAAAAAAAGGAAGTAACTCCAGCAGTATCAACTACTATCCTTCATTCGGTCAATAGAAACGTAATCAGTGAACAGAAAGTGCAGGGTCGCCAATTGTCGGAACAAGCCGACAGCCTTGCAGCTCGTAATGTTGAACTTAACAGACAACTGCAAGAATTGATTTGCCAAATAGAAGAAAAGGTACAAACCGACCTGCAAAGCCGGGAAGACGAAATAGTTGCCATGCGTGAAAAGTCATTTATGCAAGTAGGCGGTTTAATGGGATTCGTTCTTCTATTGTTGTTAATTTCCTACATCATTATACATCGTGATGCCAAAAGCATTAAACAATACAAGCACAAGACAACTGATTTGATAAGGCAACTGGAACAATCCGTACAACGGAACGAGGCACTGATAACGTCAAGGAAGAAGGCGGTGCATACTATCACCCATGAACTGCGCACACCGCTGACAGCAATAACAGGCTATGCCGGACTGATACGGAAAGAACAGTGTGAGGATAAGTCCGGGCAGTATATCCAAAACATACTGCAATCCTCCGACCGTATGCGGGATATGCTCAACACTTTGCTTGACTTCTTCCGCCTGGACAACGGCAAGGAACAGCCCCGTCTGTCACCCTGCCGGATTTCTGCAATCACGCACACACTTGAAACGGAGTTCATGCCTGTTGCCGTGAACAAAGGGCTGTCCTTGTCCGTGAAGACTGGACACGATGCCATTGTATTGACCGACAAAGAGCGAATAATACAAATCGGGAATAACCTGCTGTCAAACGCTGTCAAGTTCACAGAAGAAGGCGGTGTTTCTTTGATTACTGAATATGATAATGGAGTTCTGACACTGGTCGTTGAAGATACAGGTACAGGCATGACAGAAGAGGAACAGAAACAAGCGTTCGGTGCGTTTGAACGTCTATCAAATGCCGCCGCAAAGGAGGGTTTCGGGCTTGGGCTTGCCATAATGCGTAATATTGTGTCGATGCTTGGCGGAACAATCCGTTTGGACAGCAAGAAAGGGAAAGGCAGTCGTTTCACAGTTGAAATTTCTATGCAGGAAGCTGAAGAACAGCTTGGATATACAAGCAATACACCTGTTTATCATAACAATAAATTCCATGATGTTGTCGCCATTGACAATGATGAGGTATTACTTCTGATGCTGAAAGAGATGTATTCCCAAGAAGGAATACACTGCGACACTTGCACCGATGCTGCGGCACTGATGGAAATGATACGCCAGAAAGAATACAGCCTGTTGCTGACAGACTTGAATATGCCCGGTATAAACGGTTTCGAATTGCTGGAACTGTTGCGTTCGTCCAACGTGGGCAATTCACCAACAATCCCGGTGGTTGTGGCAACCGCTTCGGGCAGTTGTAACAAAGGGGAACTATTGGCAAAAGGCTTTGCCGGATGCCTGTTCAAGCCGTTCTCCATATCGGAACTGATGGAGGTTTCCGACAGGTGTGCCATAAAAGAAACACCGGACGGGAAACCGGATTTTTCAGCCTTGTTGTCCTACGGCAATGAAGCCGTTATGCTGGAAAAGTTGATGACGGAAACTGAAAAAGAGATGCAGACAATACGGGAAGCGGCAACAGAAAAAGACCTGCAAAAGCTGGATTCCCTGACACACCACCTGCGCAGCTCGTGGGAGGTGCTACGTGCCGACCAACCGCTGAATGTACTTTACAGATTGCTTCATGGCGATGTACTCCCGGATGGTGAAGCGTTAAGCCATGCTGTGACTGCTGTGCTGGATAAGGGAGCGGAAATAATCCGGTTGGCAGAAGAGGAAAGGAGAAAATACGAAGATGGATAAGACAACAATAATTGTGGTAGAAGACAATATCGTGTACTGCGAGTTTGTCTGCAACATGCTGGCGCGGGAGGGCTACCGCACCGTGAAGGCTTACCACCTCTCAACCGCGAAGAAACATCTACAACAGGCGACAGATAATGACATCGTGGTTGCCGACCTGCGCCTGCCTGACGGCAGTGGCATAGACCTTTTGCGCTGGATGCGAAAGGAGGGAAAGATGCAGCCCTTCATCATTATGACCGACTACGCCGAAGTTAATACCGCCGTGGAAAGCATGAAACTCGGCTCGATAGACTATATTCCCAAACAGCTTGTGGAGGATAAACTTGTCCCCCTGATCCGTTCCATACTGAAAGAACGTCAGGCAGGACAACGCCGTATGCCTGTATTCGCCCGTGAAGGTTCCGCCTTTCAGAAAATCATGCACCGCATAAGACTGGTAGCCGCCACCGACATGAGCGTGATGATATTTGGTGAGAACGGCACGGGCAAGGAGCATATTGCCCACCTGTTGCATGACAAGAGCAAACGTGCAGGCAAGCCATTTGTGGCGGTGGACTGCGGTTCACTCTCCAAAGAGCTTGCACCGTCGGCTTTCTTCGGACACGTCAAAGGTGCATTTACAGGTGCGGACAATGCCAAGAAAGGATATTTCCATGAGGCGGAAAGCGGCACGTTATTTCTGGACGAGGTAGGAAACCTCGCGTTGGAAACCCAACAGATGTTGCTCCGTGCCATACAGGAGAGGCGGTATCGCCCGGTCGGAGACAAGGCAGACCGGAATTTCAATGTCCGCATCATCGCTGCTACCAATGAAGATTTGGAGGTAGCGGTGAATGAAAAGCGTTTTCGGCAGGATCTGCTTTACCGCCTGCACGACTTCGGGATAACCGTTCCTCCGTTGCGTGACTGTCAGGAAGACATCATGCCGCTGGCAGAGTTCTTCTGTGATATGGCAAACAGAGAGCTGGAGTGTAGCGTGAGCGGGTTCAGTTCCGAAGCACGTAAAGCGTTGCTGATACACGCATGGCCGGGCAACGTGCGGGAACTTCGGCAGAAAGTTATGGGTGCTGTATTGCAGGCGCAGGAAGGTGTTGTCATGAAAGAGCATCTGGAACTTGCCGTGACGAAACCGACCTCTACTGTCAGCTTCGCCTTGCGCAATGACGCGGAGGATAAGGAGCGGATATTGCGTGCGTTGAAACAGGCAAACGGCAACCGGAGTGTCGCCGCAGAACTGCTCGGCATAGGCAGGACAACACTATACAGCAAACTTGAAGAGTATGGACTTAAATATAAATTCAAGCAATCATAGCCTGTAATTCACTGAATTTGGCTATCTTTGCATAACATTTGAGAAAAACGGCGATTGGCAGGAGCTTTTCGCCGCCAACATATAGGATAAGACCGCAAGGCGTTTCAAGCGAAAATCTGGTAAATTGGAACTACGGAGACGATTGCGTGATGCTTATGCTATGCTTACGCATAGCGTGCATTCACGTACTCTCCGTAAAGGCTTTACCAGAGCCATCGCTTGAAGGTAGTGTGAATTGCACGCTACTTTTTTGCCCTTGCCTAATGAAAGGTAACGATTATGGGTAAAGTTCAGATTCTCGCCGTACTGACGATGGACGGATGTCTTTCTTCAGAGTTATATTATAAAGCACATCAGGATTTGTGCCTTGACCGTTGCGGTCTTGATGAAATCAGGAAGAACGCCCTTTACCGCGTGACACCAGACTATTCCATTTCAATGCTGCACGAATGGAGAAAAGACGGCACAAACATCCGTTACCTCGCGGAAGCCACACCGGACACGGCAGACTATATAAACGGACTACTGCGTATGCACGCTGTGGATGAAATCATACTATACACCGTTCCTTTCATATCCGGAAGCGGACGACATTTTTTTAAGTCGGCTCTGCCAGAGCAACACTGGACGCTTTCCTCTTTGAAAAGTTTTCCCAACGGTGTATGCCGCATTATCTACATCCTTGATAAAAAAGCAAGATAGCCAAAATGTGCGGCAAGCATACATTTTTATTTTCAAGAATAGAATAAATGTTCTGATTACAAACAATTTAAGTCGGAGACAATTTGTCCCTGTGAAAAAATATTGAATTTTATACCACTGAAATACAACACTTTGTAAAATTGAGCGTTGGATTTTTTGTTTTCTGCCGCGTTTTTTGCCAATTATATTCATGTGCGCATACCGAAAACAGAGTGTAAAATTTCAAAATTGACAGGACATGAATTATTTTTTATTGGCGGAAACCGAGTTCTTCCGCCGGATAAACGAAGCCGGAGACTGCAATATGGAAAAAGCATACACGGCTTTCGCCACCCAAGTAATAGAACTGTGCAACGGCGGCATGGACATGAACCTTACCGTCATCGCGCTTGCCTACATCGAAATCGAGTTGCAGCACCATCCGGTGCGTAATCTGTCAGAAGAAAGAAGAGAGATTGCCGCCTACGTCAGCAAGGCTCTGTCTTTCGTAAGAAAGATGCAGAAATTCCTTGCCACGCCCCAAGTGCCACCACTAATATCCGCCAACAACGCAACAGAAACCACCGCCAGCCTTCTTTGGACGGGCAACGCCATCGACCTCGTGGAACTTATCTACGGCATAGACGAGATGGGCTGTATCAACAACGGCAATATGCCGCTAAAACAGCTCGCCCCGATTCTCTACAAGATATTCGGTATTGAGTCGAAGGATTGCTACCGCTTCTATACCGACATCAAACGTCGGAAAAACGAAAGCCGTACCTATTTCCTCGACAAGATGCAGGAGAAACTGAACGAGAGAATGCTGCGCGATGAAGAGCTGGAACGTATGAGAAGATAAAATCAGGTATAAGCGGGAGAATGGTATCATGCTGTTCTCCCGTTTGAGTAAAATCTATACGAAAAAGGGCGTTTTCGGCGCGCTATTGCCCCGAATTTCAGCGAAAAACGCTATCTTTGTACAATTGTTACGAATTGAATATGAACATAGACAACCTCGATATAGTAAAACAACTGATAGCCGAAAAGGAAAACGGGCAGGTGGAGTTCAAGGAAACCACCGGGCAGTTGGAGCGCGGCATGGAAACGCTCTGCGCTTTCCTTAACAGCGAAGGTGGCACGGTGTTGTTCGGTGTGACCGACAAAGGAAAGATCATCGGGCAGGAAGTGAGCGACAAGACGAAGCGTGATATTGCGGAAGCCATCCGGCGTTTTGAACCATTTGCCACACTCGAAGTTTCGTATATCAGTATCCAAAATACAGACAAGAGTGTGATAGCCTTGTCTGCGGACAGCCAACGTTATATGCGTCCGTTCTCCTATAAGGGACGGGCTTATCTTCGATTGGAGAGCGTGACATCCTCCATGCCGCAAGACGTATATAACCAACTGCTTATGCAGCGAGGTGGGAAATACGCTTGGGAGGCGATGACGAATCCCGACATCAAAGTTACTGACCTTGATGAACATGCCATTATGGGAGCGGTACGTGGAGGCATCCGGTGCGGTCGCCTACCCGAAGCCACCATAAGGGAGGATTTGCCGACCATACTCGAAAAATTCAACCTGTTACATGACGGAAAACTGAATAATGCTTCCGCAGTCTTGTTCGGTCGTGATTTTTACTTCTATCCCCAGTGCCTGCTTCGGTTGGCGCGTTTCAAAGGAACTACAAAAGACGAGTTTATAGACAATCAGCGTACCACTGGCAATATCTACACACTGCTGGACACTGCAATGTCGTTCTTTTTCAAGCATCTTTCCCTTTCGGGCAAAATTGAAGGCTTGTATCGGGAGGAAGAGCTTGAGATTCCTTACAAGGCATTGAGGGAATGCTGCACAAATGCCCTTTGCCACCGCTCATACCACCGTCCCGGCAGTTCGGTAGGAATTGCCATCTATGATGACCGTGTGGAGATTGAGAACAGTGGAACTTTTCCGCCGGATATAACAATGGAAAAGTTATTGAGCGGGCATAATTCAGAACCTCAAAACCTGATTATTGCGAATGTTCTGTATAAAAGCGAGGTTCTGGAAAGCTGGGGACGAGGCATCGGGCTTATGATAAGCGAATGCCGGCGTGTCGGCATTCCCGATCCGGAGTTTCATACAGATGGAAATAGTGTATGGGTTATTTTCCGCTATACCCGAAAAACTGTGGGGCACGACCCGACAATTACCCGACAGTTACCCCACAGTCACCCCACAGTTACCCCACAGGTGGAAAAGGTGTTGTCTGCAATCGGCACACAGACACTTTCAACCAAAGAGATTATGTGTGTGATAGGATTAAAGGACAAAAGTAATTTTTTAGAACTATATCTGTATCCAGCCATAAGGCAGAATTTGGTAGAGCCTATTTACCCGGAAAATCCGAAACATCCCCGGCAGAAATATCGTCTTACCGATAAAGGAAAAGAACTGTTGATATAATAACGGGGTATGGTGGCGAAAAAGAAGAAACAACAGGGGCATTACTGTCGGATTTGTAGCGAGTACAAAGCCAACGAGCAATTCAGCGGCAAAGGACACTCGCGGCATATCTGCAAGGAATGCCGGTCGCTTCCCGATGATGTGAAGGCGGACATGGTGCGCTGTAACGAGGTGGAACGAGCCGTTTTCAAATGCCCGATGAGCCGTCAGGACTGGGAACTGCTGGAAAAATATGCCAAGAAGTACAAGGACAAGGAATCCGGGCAGTTCGCGCAGGATATGTTGGACATGAAACGGGGCAATCAGACACCGGACGAGGATATGGAAGAGGATGATGTTTTAATAGAAGGCATCTATGAAGAGGAAACCATACCATTTGCCGAACTGGAGGATGACATCCGTTATCAGTTGGAAGAATTGTTGGCGGACAACATCAACGAGTTCATGATACACAAGAATTACATTCCCGAAGGCAAGGAACTGAAAGACATCAACGAATGGGTCATGAAAGAAACCCGTGACACCTTTTTTATAAAGGTTATTCCCGATGCCGCTTATGACAGTCTGGTGGAAGAAACGATCAACAGGCTTGTGAAGGAATGGAAAGAGGACGGATTTGAGATAAAGACCTATTCCGCATCGCTGGTCGTCATGGAAACGGAACGGCTGCTTATCCGCAGGATAACCCGTAAGGATATGGACGCACTCCTTGCCATAATGGGAAAGCCGGAAGTCATGTACGCTTGGGAACACGGCTTTACCAAAAAGGACGTGCGCAAATGGATAAACAGGCAACTCATCCGATACCGCAAGGACGGGTTCGGATATTTTGCCGTCATACTGAAAGAAAGCGGCGCATTGATAGGACAAGCCGGTCTGATGAATAGTACCCTAAACGGGAACGAGACTGTCGAGCTTGGCTATATACTCGATAACACATACTGGCATAACGGTTACGGTACGGAAGCCGCCCGCGCGTGTTTGGAATACGCCTTTGGAGAGCTGGAACTGAAAACTGTCTGTTGCAGTATCCGACCGGAAAACGTGGCATCCATCCGTGTGGTTGAAAGGCTGGGAATGACCTTGTGCGACAACCATACAATAATATACAACGAAAAAGAAATGCCGCATCAGATATATGTGGCAACCAATAGTAAATCCTATATCTTATAAGCGAAATCACTCAACAATGAAAACAAATAATATTAATTTATTTTGCGATATAGTTACTCAAAGGTCAGGAGAACATTCTTGCGCTATAAATATTTTGTTGCAACAACAATTATATGGGCAGGTAATATCTATTCTGCGTCAAGAATTAGATTCTATGGTAAGAGTTATGTTTTTGTTGTCAATTAGCGACTTAAACCTTAGAGAGCATTTTATAAACCAAACTTTGGAGGGAATAAAATGGTCTTATCCCAATACAAAGAAAGTCGTGACCGATAAACAAATGGTGGATTTAGCTGATAAATTTTATGGCTGGCCTTTTTTTGTTTATAAATTAGGATGCGCTTTTATTCATCTTTCAGCAATGGTATATTATAAAAACAGTAATCCATTTTTGCTTTTATCTGTTTCAGAAAGAAATGACATCACAAGGTTTTTACATCAATATCATAGTTTCCCGTTAGAGTTGGAATTGAATTTGGAAAATATCATCCCATATCTTGATAAAGTATTTAATAAAGTTTCAAGTAACTTAGCATGTTACATTGAAGATTTACGTCAAAATAAACTTTTGGAGGAATATTAAAATAAGGGAGGATTTTAGCTATCCTCCCTTATTTTAATAGGTTACTTCTGCTGCAACAGATGCTTCAGGTTGTCATCGCCCGCGATGCGCTCCAATTCCTCCTGAACAATCTGCTTCACCTCCTCCTTGATGCGCCGGTAATTTGCCTGCACCGTTTCCTTCATGCGGTCGTTGCCGTCTGCGTCAGTGAAATCGGTAATAACGGGGATTTTCTTGTAGGCACTTTCCTCCCGTTTTACCTTATCGGCATCCACCACAATCTCGCAGTGGAAAATCTTCTGTTCGATACGCTCGTTGAAGTTGTCGGACACCGAACCGACAAACATTCCCTGCGTCAAACCGGAAATCTTGCTGGGCGGGATAAGCGCGTCCATCTGCGTGTTAATGGAGGTGGAAACATCCTGCCGGTTGATGGAGATAGACTGCCGTTTCTGCAACACCTTACCGAATCGTTCCGATAGTGTCTTTGCCGTTTCACCTACCACCTGCCCGGAGAAAATGTTACCGACCGTATTCATCACCACTTTCGCCTCCTTATCACCGTAGTCGCGCACCAGCTGGCTGAAATCCTGAAATCCCAGACACACGGCAACCTTGTTGCTTCGGGCGGTAGCTATAAGATTGTCCAACCCTTTGAAATATATCGTCGGCAGCTCATCTATGATGACCGACGACTTCAGCATCCCCTTCTTATTGATGAGCTTCACGATGCGGGAGTTATACAATCCGAGAGCCGCCCCGTAGATATTCTGACGGTCGGGATTGTTGCCCACGCATAGGATTTTCGGCTCTTCGGGATTGTTGATGTCCAGCGTAAACTCGCTGTCCGACATCACCCAATAGAGCTGCGGTGAAATCATCCTCGAAAGCGGAATTTTTGCCGACGCTATCTGCCCCATGAGCTGCTCCGCAGCCCCTCCGAGCCACGCATCCATGAACGGGGAAAGGTAGTTCTCCAGTTCGGGATAGGAAGTCAGTATCGGAAAAATATCCTCGTAGCGGCGGTTCAAAAATTCGATGGCATGGGGAAACGTGCAATATTTCCCGTTCTGATAGATTTTAAGATACCATATAATACTGGCGAACAAAATGATAGGTGATTCCACAAAGAAGTCACCCTGCTTTTGCACCCACGTTTTATTGAGGTTGAGCATTATTGTATAGGCACTCTCGTAGGCGTCCGTAATATCTTCCATAAAATCCGGGTGAATGGGATTGCACCGATGAGAGCGTCGCGGGTCGTCGAAGTTGATCACATAGAACTTCGGCTTCACCTTGTAGCCGTCAGGGTGGTTCAGCAGATGATTGTAGGCAATGGTGGACAAGTCGCTGAATTTGAAGTCATACACGTACATCAAGAAGCCCTTTTCAATCTGTTGCTTGATAAAATTGTTTACCACGGCGTATGACTTGCCGCTGCCCGGCGTACCCAACACGATGGACGCACGGAAGGGATTCACCACATTGATCCAACCGTTGTTCCAACGCTTTTTGTAATAGAAGCGTGTCGGCAAATTGACCGAATACTCGCTTTCGATGAGTCTTGTTTCCTGCATGAAACTCTCGTTCTCGTTGTTGAAAACATCCTCCATCAAATTGTGTTTCAACAGACGGCTCATCCACAGACCTCCCATCAACAGGCAGACATAGCCCGTACCGATGGTAAGGACATACAGCCCCATCACCGCCTCAATCGGAAGCGGCAGAGCCAGTATCCACCAGTTTAGGAAAAACAGCACGGACCCGGCGGCGAGTGCCGTCCATATTCTTCCCCAAGTGATTTTCTCTCCCTTGACCCCCTTTGTACCCAGACAGGACAGGGCAAGCAGCAGGACGGCAAACAGCTTTGTGTACAGTATGGAATGGAACAGCCCCGCCGTGCGGTCGAAGTTCAGAAGGATTCTGTCCACCACACCGATGTTCACGCCCCACAGCCGGATGACTTCGTAACAGAACCAGTACACGTTCATAACCACTAAAATAATACTCACGGCACGCAGAAAATCCATGATTTTCGCCAATGCCCTCAAATCGTCTTCTTGTTGTGACATACATTGATTTTTTAATTGTTGATACTCCGATTACAAACCCAAGCCCTTGCGCTTTTTCTTCTTTTTGCGCTTCATCGCCCGGATGAAAGCCTTTTCCTCAGCATCTACCGCCGGACCTTCGGGAGTGAGCAAGCCCATTCCGCCCGATACGTCTTCACGGTCGTATGCGGTCTGTCCGTATGCCTTGTCCGCAGCATCCATAGGGATGGATAACGGTATCGGCGGTTGTCCGGCGTATGGCAGGGTGAAGTGTTCCTGCAAGGCATTCGCCGAAAGCTCCTTGCCCATGCGAGAGCCGTTCAGTACACATCCTGTGCGGTGGTCGATAAACGTCGCTCCATAGATACGCCCTTCATCCGTGTAGCGCAGTACGGTGTCGATGCCCTTCTCTTTGAGTTGGGATACAAATTTGTCCTTGTCATAAGTGCCTTGCAGCACGGAAAGAACGGTGCGTTTCGTCATGTCGGCGAGCTTCCTGTCCTTAATCTCTGATTTGGAACGGATAAATTTTCTCTGTACGGCTTCATAACCTGCGGACTTCCCGAAAAGCGAGGACTTGAACGGGTTGCCCACCTTGTTACCCTTGTCGTCCGTGACGGAATAAACCAGCCCGTGATACTCCCGTCCGCGCACGTTGCCTCTCGCTTCCTCCACCGTCATATTATATAAGGAAAGGAGCGCACGGTATTCGCCCATCGTCTGAAAACGGTACTGCCCGTTCAGAGCCTTCACAGTGCCAGCCACCTGCTTCTTCACATCACCTGCCGATGCGTCCACCTTGCTTAGCGGCGTGTCAAGCCGGCGGTTCCTGCGCTCCGCGCCGTGCAGCCCGTATTTCTTCTCCAGCTCACGGGTGATTTGTTTGCTACGATAGTAGTTGTTCTTGTCGCTGATACATTTCCCGTTATCGTCCACCCGCACCGTCACGATGTGCAGGTGGTGGCGGTCGATGTCCTCGTGCTTGAAAACAAGATAAGGCTGGTTGCCGAAACCGAGTTTTTCCAGATACTCGCGGGCTATATCCTGCAATTCCGCATCGGTCAACACATCCTCCGGATGTGGGTTGAGCGAAATATGCACCACCGGCTTCTCCACCTTCATCTGTGGCGGCATGAAGGTGAGAAAACCCTCCATCGCCTTGTTGATGTCCACCTTTCCCGAACCGTCATTGTAGATGCGGTTGGTCGTAAGCAACCGCCCCTGCGCCTCGTTAATCTTCTCCCCGTTATAGGCAATCGCGCCGTACAACGAGTTTCCTACACTGATTTTTGCGACCATTTCGCCTCCATTTCCCTTGAAAGTTCCACAATCCGGCGGCTCAGTTTCACGAGTTCGACGGTGTGTTGCTCTAATTTGTAGAGCAACGCCATCGCCTTTTTCTCTGAAAAATGCAGCCTCAGTTCCTTCACGACTTGGTTGTAATTCGTACCCACGGCGCGGAACTGCGCATGAAAATCCGATAGCTTGGTGTAATAGTCCACCAGCGTCTTGTCCACCTTCAGCACCTTGAACGGCTGTCCGAAGAAGTGCGCTTTGAGGAAAACCGACCGTGCATAGACACCCGATTTTCCGAACATGGCGAGGAAACGATTGTGTTCCTCCTCGTTGAAACGGACGGTGTAACGGTACACCGCCGGATCAAGTTTGGGATTTCTCCCTGCTTTGCTTTTCCTTTTCTCTTTCATATTACTTTGGATTTAGCGGATTGACGGCATAAGCCGCCGCTTCGGATCACAGCACCGCAGTTCTGAAAGGCTTTCCGACTTCGGAGGGAAAGCCCGCCCCCTGCAAGGGCAAGGCGTTTTCCGGGATGCTCAAAATATTTTGAGCGGCTGAAAACATACCTTGCTATGTTCAGGTGAACATAAAAATCCGTCAGGGGACGGATGGGAAGATACCTTTCAGGACTCCGGGCCGCGCACCATCGGCGAACCCTGCTGTCCGGGGGGCAAAGTTACGCCCTTAAAGCTGTATTGGACAGATGCTTGACCCGGTCAATGACTGCCAACCGGCGCAACGTGCTGCCACTTGCCGGAGAAGTGATACAGGTTCCAAAATATACTTGTTTATTTGCAGCATGATTCAAGAAACGAACGATTTGAAAATATGAGAAAAGGAACATTCAAATACCCGGACAATCGCTTCGGCGGATACTTGCCGAAGCGGATACCCGAACCGTCGGAACCCCGGTTATCCGACAATCTGGTGAAGTACAGATTCAATGACTTCATGACGCAGTGTCGTCATTCATCACTTGTTCGCCGCACCGCTTCACCACAGAACCGGATACGCGATGACCCGCCCATGTGTCTGTTCACTGAAGCGGATAATGTAGCAACCAAATCCGCATATAAATAGAAAAAGAAATCTTCAACAATTAAAATAAATGGAACTATGAGTAAGGAAATCTTCGTTGCATTCGCAACACAGAAAGGTGGCATCGGCAAATCCACTGTCACGGCACTTGCCGCCAGCTACCTGCACAACGTGAAAGGCTACAATGTCGCCGTCGTGGACTGCGACGACCCGCAGCACAGCATCCACGGGCTGCGCGAACACGAAATGGGGCTTATCGACAGCAGCACCTACTTCAAGGCTCTCGCTTGCGACCATTTCCGCCGGATGAAAAAGAACGCCTACACCATCGTCAAGAGCAATGCGGTGAACGCCCTCGACGATGCCGAGAGGATGATTGCCACTGAGGACGTGAAACCCGACGTGGTGTTCTTCGACATGCCCGGCACACTCCGTAGTAACGGCGTGATAAAGACGCTCTCGCAGATGGACTACATCTTCACTCCGCTGAGTGCCGACCGCTTTGTTGTGGAGAGTACCCTGAAATTCGTCACAATGTTCCGCGACAGGCTGATGACTACCGGACAGGCGAAAACAAAGGGGCTTTATCTGTTTTGGACGATGGTGGACGGCAGGGAGAGGAACGACCTGTACGGCATCTACGAGGAAGTGATAGCCGAAATGGGCTTTCCGGTACTTTCCACCCGCTTGCCCGACAGCAAGAAGTTCCGCCGTGACCTTTCGGAAGAGCGCAAGAGCGTTTTCCGCTCCACCATCTTCCCGATGGACACGGCACTGCTGAAAGGGAGTGGCATCCGGGAGTTTTCCGAAGAGATAAGCGACATCATCAGACCGCAGTGAGCATGGGCAGCAGGAAAGTGAACACGGAAGGCATCGACGAGGAACTGCTGTTAGCTTCCATCGGGCGGCGCACACAGGACGGGACACTGCGCCCCGCACAGGAAGTACCCGCAGCTGCACCGACCGAAGAGGACACCGCCGCACCGGAACCACCTCCTGTGCAACCAGTAACACGGGAAAAAGCGCAGAGGGAAAGTGGCCGCCGGAAAAGGCAGGATGAGGACTATAACGAGCTGTTCCTGCGCCGCAACGAGATAAAGACCCGCCAGTGTGTCTATATCAGCCGCGATGTCCACGGCAAAATCCTCAGAATCGTGAACGACATCGCCGGAGGTGAAATCTCGGTGGGCGGCTATGTGGATACCGTGCTGCGCCAACATCTGGAACAGCACAAGGAGAGAATCAACGAACTGTACAAGAAACAACGTGAAGATCTGATTTGAAAATGGAAAAAGAAATGACACCGAATGAAAAAAGACCACAGCAAGACTGCGGAGGTATGTTTGCCCAAGTGCAGGCGAGTGTGGAAATCCTGTCGCCTGTCCCGGTAAGCGGCAAATGCTGCGAGAAGGACTATGAACGTCTGTTCATCCGTGACTCGGAAGTAAAGGCACGTGAGGGGAAGATGGCGTATGTGCGCCCGGAGTACCACGAGCGTATCATGTGTATCACCCGTGTAATCGGGCATGACCGGCTTATGCTGTCCGCTTACATCGACCATGTGCTGACGCATCACTTCAACCAGTGCGAGGATGCGATAAAGAGCCTTTATGCCCGAAATTATAATTCAGTATTCTAACCAAAAACGGAAGGATATGAATTACACAATCAGCATGACAGACATTCTGCTGGCGGTATCGGTCGGCTGCAACCTCTGGTTCCTGTTCCTGCTCCTTTACGAGCGCATCATGGACACGCGGATTGTCCGCTTCTTCAAGGGCATTGTCGGATTATGGCGGTCACTGGACGGGAATGAGGCTAAACGCATAGCGGCACACGAGGAAGTCCCTGCGGAAAAGGCGGACATCATCGGCAAGAGCCGTTTCAGGATGGCATCCACCCGGACAACCGCTGCCATACCGACGCAAGAAGCCGCCACTATGGAAAAAGGCATTGAGCTGTCGGAGGAAGAGGCTACTTTTGACGACGGAAAAACGGGAAACGCATCCCGCCCGGCACAAGTTCCGGAGGAAAAACTCGATGAGACCTTCACGAGCATACCGCCGGAGGAACTGGGATACGGGGACGACGAACCGGAAGAGGACGCCTCGGACACGCCACGGGCTTCGGGCAGCAGCTTTGACGAGATTGACGACGCCTGCAAGACCGCCAAGAACCCGGACGCGACACAGGCGGAACGTGAAAAGGCGGCGAAGGTGTTCACCGACATGGAGGGCACGGAGTTGTACGAGAAAATGATGGAAGGCTCTTCGGAGATAGGCATCCGCATCAAGGGGCTTATCGAGATTCGGCTGAAGAAACCTGAAAAGGAGTTCGTCGTGCCGGACAACATCGAGGAGTTCGACATTCGCAACTATGTATGACAACAATAAAAGAAATGAACATGAAAGAATGACATCAACCCACGCGGCGAGGAAACGCAAGGCGCATCCCTATCCGCAACGGACACGCCCACGTCCGTGGAAACAAACGGGCATCCACTAAAACCAAAGTAAAGAAACAAAGTATCAACCGCCCGACAAAGGACCATCCACCCTTTTGACGGCAAAAAACAAGAACAGTTTATGAACAAGAACATCTTGAAAAACAGAAAAGCAATCCTCTCCGCGGCACTTGTCATCGCCGCAACCGCCTCCGCTTTCGCGCAGGGAAACGGCATCGCGGGCATCAACGAAGCCACCTCTATGGTGAGTTCTTATTTCGACCCCGGAACTAAACTGATATACGCCATCGGTGCAGTCGTCGGGCTTATCGGGGGCGTAAAAGTGTACGGCAAGTTTTCATCGGGCGACCCCGACACCAGCAAGACAGCCGCCTCGTGGTTCGGCGCGTGCATCTTCCTGATTGTTGCCGCCACCATCCTGCGCTCATTCTTCCTTTAATAAATAATGTATGGCTGAATACCCAATCAACAAGGGTATCGGCCGTCCGGTAGAGTTCAAGGGCTTGAAGGCACAGTACCTCTTCATCTTCTGCGGAGGTCTGCTGGCTCTCTTCGTCCTGTTCGTCATCCTCTACATGGTCGGTATCGACCAGTGGATATGTATCGGCTTCGGCGCGGCATCGTCCTCCCTCCTTGTATGGCAGACCTTCGCGCTGAACGCCCGGTACGGCGAACACGGGCTGATGAAATTAGGAGCGGCACGGAGCCATCCCCGATACCTTATCAACCGGCGGCGGATACCCCGTCTGTTCAAACGACAACGAAAGGAAGAAAGACAATGAGGAATACATCGAAAATGACAACACTGGAAAACAGGTTCCCACTTTTAGCGGTGGAGCATGGCTGCATCATCTCAAAGGACGCCGACATCACGGTGGCTTTCGAGGTGGAACTGCCGGAACTTTACACCGTGACGGGTGCGGAGTACGAGGCGATACACAGTTGCTGGTGCAAGGCTATCAAGGTGCTGCCGGACTACTCCGTCGTCCACAAACAGGACTGGTTCATCAAGGAACGCTACAAACCGGAGCTTCAGAAGGACGACATGAGCTTTTTAAGCCGCTCTTTCGAGCGTCACTTCAACGAGCGTCCGTACCTGAAACACACCTGCTACCTCTACCTGACCAAGACAACAAAGGAGCGTAACCGGATGCAGAGCAATTTCAGCACGCTGTGCCGGGGACATATCATCCCGAAGGAGCTGGACAGGGAAACCACGACCAAGTTCTTGGAAGCCTGCGAACAGTTCGAGCGCATCATGAACGACAGCGGGCTTGTCAGGCTGCGCCGCCTCTCCACCGATGAGATTGTGGGTACTGAGGGAAATACGGGACTTATTGAACGCTACTTCTCGCTCATGTCGGAAGGTGACACCACCTTGCAGGACATCGAGCTTTCGGCAAGGGAGATGCGCATCGGCGACAACCGCCTGTGTCTGCACACCCTCTCCGACGCGGAAGACCTGCCGGGCAAGGTGGCTACCGACACCCGTTACGAGAAGCTCTCCACCGACCGGAGTGACTGCCGACTGTCATTCGCCTCCCCGGTGGGGCTTCTGCTCTCCTGCAACCATATCTACAACCAGTATGTGCTGATAGACAACAGTGAGGAAACCTTGCATAAGTTCGAGAAGTCCGCCCGTAACATGCAGTCGCTATCTCGCTATTCAAGGAGCAACAGCATCAACCGCGAGTGGATAGACCAATACCTGAACGAAGCCCATTCCTACGGACTGACCTCGGTACGGGCACACTTCAACGTCATGGCGTGGAGCGACGATGCGGAGGAACTGAAGCATATCAAGAACGACGTGGGCAGCCAGTTGGCAAGCATGGAATGCGTGCCGCGCCACAACACCATCGACTGCCCGACACTCTACTGGGCGGCGATACCCGGCAATGCGGCGGACTTCCCGGCGGAAGAGAGTTTCCACACCTTCATCGAACAGGCGGTGTGCCTGTTCACAGAGGAAACCAACTACCGCAACTCGCTCTCGCCCTTCGGCATCAAGATGGTGGACAGGCTCACGGGAAAACCGCTGCACCTTGACATCTCCGACCTGCCCATGAAGCGGGGTATCACGACCAACCGCAACAAGTTCGTGCTGGGTCCTTCGGGCAGCGGCAAGTCTTTCTTCATGAACCACCTCGTGCGCCAATATTATGAGCAAGGCGCACATGTGGTATTGGTGGACACGGGAAACTCCTATCAGGGCTTGTGCGGCATGATCCGACGCAAGACAGGCGGAGCGGACGGCGTGTATTTCACCTACACGGAAGAGAAGCCCATATCGTTCAACCCGTTCTACACCGACGATTACATCTTCGACGTGGAGAAGAAGGACAGCATCAAGACCCTGCTGCTGACGCTCTGGAAGTCGGAGGACGACAAGGTGACAAAGACGGAGAGCGGCGAGCTGGGCAGTGCCGTGAGTGCCTATATTGAGCGCATCCAATCCGACCGTAGCATCGTGCCGTCGTTCAACACCTTCTACGAGTATATGCGTGACGACTACCGCAAGGAACTGGCACAGCGTGACATCAAGGTGGAGAAGTCCGACTTCAACATCGACAACATGCTCACCACCATGCGGCAGTATTACCGGGGCGGACGCTACGACTTCCTGCTCAACTCCACGGAGAACATCGACCTGCTCGGCAAGCGGTTCATTGTCTTCGAGATAGATTCGATTAAGGAAAACCGCGAACTGTTCCCCGTCGTGACCATCATCATCATGGAAGCCTTCATCAACAAGATGCGGCGACTAAAAGGGGTACGGAAACAGCTTATTGTGGAAGAGGCTTGGAAGGCTCTCTCTTCAGCGAACATGGCTGAATATCTGCGCTATATGTACAAGACGGTCAGAAAATATTACGGCGAGGCAATCGTGGTGACGCAGGAGGTGGACGACATCATTTCCTCTCCCGTGGTCAAGGAGAGCATCATCAACAACTCCGACTGCAAGATACTTCTCGACCAGCGCAAGTACATGAACAAGTTCGACCAGATACAGGCGTTGCTCGGACTGACGGAAAAGGAGAAAGGGCAGATACTCTCCATCAACATGGCGAACAACCCTTCACGGCTCTACAAGGAGGTGTGGATAGGCTTGGGTGGCACACAATCGGCGGTCTATGCCACCGAGGTCAGTGCAGAAGAATATCTGGCGTACACCACCGAGGAAACGGAGAAAGTGGAGGTTTACCGTCTGGCGGAGAAGTTGGGCGGCGACATCGAAGCCGCCATCCGGCAACTTGCCGAGAAGCGGAGAACCAAAAGTTAATCATTTAATCATCAGCTAAAAACAAGAAATGCGTATGAATTTATCAAAAGTTAAAATGCTGCAAGTCAGCAAGTGCCTGATCGGATTGGCGGTCATGATGCTGCAATCCTGCGATGTGGTCGATAACCGCCGTGATATGCTGTGCGGGAACTGGGAGAGCGTGGAGGGGAAGCCCGATGTGCTTATCTACAAGGAGGGCGAAGCCTACAAGGTGACGGTGTTCCGCCGGAGCGGTCTGCGCCGCAAGCTGAAACCGGAAACCTATCTCTTGCAGGAGGAAAACGACAACCTGTTCATGAACACCGGCTTCCGCATCGACGTGTCCTACAACGAGGCAACGGACGTGCTGACCTTCTCGCCGGGCGGCGACTATGTGCGGGTGAAACCGCAGCCGGGACACCCGACAGAAGAATAACAACCACTAAAATCCAAAGTAACATGAGAACAAGAATAACAATGATTATCTGCCTGTGCCTGCTTTTCGCAGGCAGGGCAAGCGCACAGTGGGTCGTAAGCGATCCGGGCAATCTGGCGCAGGGTATCATCAATGCCTCCAAAAACATCATCCATACCTCCAAGACTGCCACGAACATGGTGAGCAACTTTCAGGAAACGGTGAAAATCTATCAGCAGGGCAAAAAGTATTACGATGCCCTCAAATCGGTGAACAATCTCGTCAAGGACGCCCGCAAGGTGCAGCAGACCATCCTGATGGTAGGCGACATCACCGACATTTATGTAAACAGTTTCCAAAGGATGCTCCGTGATGGAAATTTCAGACCAGAAGAGCTGTCGGCAATCGCTTTCGGTTACACGAAACTGCTGGAAGAGAGCAACGAAGTATTGACGGAACTGAAGAATGTGGTGAACATCACCACGCTCTCCATGACCGACAAGGAGCGCATGGACGTGGTGGAACGCTGCTACTCCAAAATGAAGCGTTACCGCAACCTTGTGAGCTATTACACCAACAAGAACATCTCCGTGAGTTATCTGCGTGCGAAGAAAAAGAACGACCTCGACCGCATCATGGGGCTGTACGGGAACATGAACGAAAGATACTGGTAAGCCTATGGAGTTCGATAACCTTCATCAGATTTTACGCTCACTTTATGAGCAGATGATGCCGCTATGTGGGGACATGGCGGGTGTGGCGAAAGGCATCGCCGGGCTGGGTGCGCTGTTCTACGTCGCCTACCGGGTATGGCAGTCGCTGGCGAGAGCCGAACCGATAGACGTATTCCCGATGCTCCGTCCTTTTGCCATCGGTCTGTGCATCATGTTCTTCCCGACTGTGGTGCTGGGCACGATAAACAGCATCCTCTCACCCGTCGTACAGGGCACGGCAAAGATGCTGGAGGCGGAAACGCTGGACATGAACCGATACCGGGAGCAGAAGGACAAGCTGGAATACGAGGCGATGGTACGCAACCCCGAAACCGCCTACCTCGTGTCCAACGAGGAATTTGACAAGCAACTGGAGGAACTCGGCTGGTCGCCCTCCGACATGGTGACGATGGCGGGAATGTATATCGACCGGGGAATGTACAACATGAAGAAGAGTATCCGCGACTTCTTCCGCGAGATACTGGAACTGCTGTTCCAAGCCGCCGCCCTCGTGATAGACACCGTCCGCACCTTCTTTCTCGTGGTGCTGGCGATACTCGGTCCGATAGCCTTCGCCCTGTCGGTATGGGACGGTTTCCAAAGCACGCTCACGCAGTGGATATGCCGCTACATACAGGTCTATCTGTGGCTTCCGGTGTCGGACATGTTCAGCACCATACTGGCGAAGATACAGGTGCTGATGCTGCAAAGCGACATCGAGCGGATGCAGGCAGACCCGAACTTCTCGCTGGATTCGAGCGACGGGGTGTATATCGTGTTCCTCTGCATCGGCATCATCGGATACTTCACCATTCCCACCGTTGCCGGCTGGATTATCCAAGCCGGAGGCATGGGCGGTTACGGTCGCAACGTGAACCAGATGGCGGGACGAGCCGGAAGCATGGCGGGCAGCGTGGCGGGTGCAGCCGCAGGAAACGTGGTCGGACGTGCCGGGAAACTGCTGAAATAATCAACTGACAATTAAAAACGAATAAACAACAATGGAATTTAAGTCACTTAAAAACATCGAATCATCGTTCAGGCAGATACGCCTGTTCGGTATCGTCTTCCTCTCGCTGTGCACCGTGGTGACGGTGTGGAGCGTGTGGAACTCCTACCGTTTCGCGGAGAAGCAACGGGAGAAAATCTATGTGTTGGACAACGGCAAGTCGCTGATGCTTGCGCTGTCGCAGGATCTGTCGCAGAACCGTCCAGCGGAGGCACGGGAGCATGTGCGCCGCTTCCACGAGCTTTTCTTCACGCTGTCACCTGAAAAAAGCGCGATTGAACACAACGTAAAACGTGCCTTGCTGCTGGCAGACAAGAGCGTGTACCACTATTATTCGGACTTCGCCGAGAAGGGGTACTACAACCGCATCATCGCCGGAAACATCAACCAAGTGTTGAAGGTGGACAGCGTGGTGTGTGACTTCAACGCCTATCCCTACCGAGCCGTGACCTACGCCACGCAGAAAATCATCCGGCAAAGCAACGTCACCGAGCGCAGCCTCGTGACCACCTGCCGCCTGCTGAACGCATCACGGTCGGACGACAATCCCAACGGCTTCACCATCGAGGGTTTCACCATCATCGAGAATAAGGATTTACAGACTATCAAACGGTAACGGATTATGAAACGGAAAGTAAAAAGTATCAGAAAAACAATGTGGGGCGTGTACTGGAAGCTCCACGACAAACGGAAACGGCTGGTGGCAAGGCTCAAAGGGTATCTGGACGGTTTGCCGCCGGAAACACGCCGCCGCATCGTACTGGGGATGCTCGCCGCCTTCGCGGTGCTTGCCCTCTACACCTTCGGCAGAGCCGTCTATGACATCGGCAGGAACGACGGCTTACGCATGGAAACGGGACACGCCGGACGGGTGGAACTGCCGACCCCGGTGGAAACTGACAATCACTTAACACCTTATTTATATGGAACAGACGAAGAATGAACCGACGAAAGAGAACAAAGCCGCTCCCGACACGGGAAAGCCGAAAAAGGGGCGCGAACCGCTGACCGAGGCGCAGCGGCTGAAACGGCAGAAGATGATAGTCCTGCCCGCTATGGTGCTGGTGTTCATCGGGGCGATGTGGCTGATATTCGCCCCGTCCTCCGGCAAGGAGCAACAGCCGGGAACAGACGGATACAACACCGAGATGCCCGACGCGGACAAGGCGAACCGGCAGATTATCGGCGACAAGTTGAAAGCCTACGAGCATGGGGAGATGGAAGAGCGTCTGGAGAGCCGCAACCGTGCCATCGGGCAGCTGGGCGACATGTTCGACCGCGAGATAGCTGGAACGGAGGACGGGACGGACTTCGACCTCGCCAATCCGGGCGGCAAAGAGGAAAAGGCACAGCCCGCCACGCCGCAGACCATCCAATCCTCCGCAGCCGCCTACCGTGACCTGAACGCCACCCTCGGCAACTTCTACGAACAGCCGAAGAACGACAATGCCGAGATGGATGAGCTGTTGGAGCGCATCGCCTCGCTGGAGTCGGAACTGGAAAGCGAGAAGGGCAGGACTTCATCTATGGACGAACAGGTGGCACTTATGGAGAAGTCCTATGAGCTGGCGGCAAAGTACATGGGCGGTCAGAACGGAGGAAAGCCGGAACAGGCGGCAGAGCCTTCCACCGTGCAGAAGGGAAAGAAGAACACGGCGACACCCGTAAGGCAAGTGACCCGCCAAGTCGTTTCCTCCCTTGCACAGCCCATGAGCAACGCGGAGTTTGTCGCCACCTTCTCGCAGGAGCGCAACCGGGGGTTCAACACGGCTGTCGGCACTACAGAGGTATCGGACCGGAATACCATCCCGGCATGTGTGCATGGTGCGCAGAGCGTGACGGACGGACAGACGGTAAGGTTGCGCCTGCTGGAGCCTATGGCGGTGGCGGGCAGAACAATCCCACGCAATGCAGTGGTGGTCGGCACGGGCAAGATACAGGGTGAGCGGCTCGACATCGAGGTCACCTCGCTGGAATACGATGGCACGATTATCCCGGTGGAGCTTGCGGTCTATGACACGGACGGACAGCCCGGTATCTTCATCCCGAACTCGATGGAGATGAACGCCGTCAGGGAGGTCGCCGCCAACATGGGCGGCTCGTTAGGGAGCAGCATCAACATCTCCACCAATGCCGGGGCGCAGCTCGCCTCCGATTTGGGCAAGGGGCTGATACAAGGCACGAGCCAGTACATCGCCAAGAAGATGCGAACCGTAAAGGTGCATCTGAAAGCCGGGTACAGGGTCATGCTCTATCAGGAAAAGGACTGAAAACAACAATCAATCAAAAAAACATTTACCACTAAAATCCAAAAGTAATGAGAAAAGTAATCATCATGTTTGCCCTCGCTATGGGCATCGCAACTGCCAACGCGCAGGAGAATGTAACCGTTGAAACGACCAAAGGAAGTGAACAGCCGACCTTGACGAAGGAGGTCTATCCGCAGAAGGAGGCGGACGGCGACCTGTATCACGGTCTGTCGCGCAAGCTGACCTTCGACCGCATGATACCGCCGCACGGACTGGAAGTGACCTATGACAAGACCGTCCACGTCATTTTTCCGGCGGAGGTGCGCTATGTCGATTTAGGCTCGCCCGACCTGATTGCCGGGAAAGCCGACGGAGCGGAGAACGTCATCCGCGTGAAGGCTACCGTGAGAAATTTTCCCAACGAAACGAATATGTCCGTCATCACGGAGGACGGCAGTTTCTACACCTTCAACGTGAAGTACGCCGCCGAACCGCTGTTACTCAACGTGGAGATGTGCGATTTCATCCATGACGGCAGTACGGTGAACCGCCCGAACAATGCGCAGGAAATCTATCTGAAAGAGCTGGGCAGCGAAAGCCCGATGCTGGTGCGCCTTATCATGAAGTCCATCCACAAACAGAACAAGCGCGAGGTGAAGCATATCGGCTGCAAGCGTTTCGGCATCCAATACCTGTTGAAAGGCATCTACACGCACAACGGCTTACTCTACTTCCACACGGAGATAAAGAACCAGAGCAACGTGCCTTTCGATGTGGACTACATCACTTGGAAAATCGTGGACAAGAAGGTGGCGAAACGTACCGCCGTGCAGGAGCAGATCATTCTGCCGCTCCGTGCGCAGAACTACGCCACTCTCGTGCCGGGCAAAAAAAGTGAGCGCACGGTCTTCACGATGGCGAAGTTCACCATCCCCGACGACAAGTGCCTCGTGGTGGAGCTGAACGAGAAGAACGGCGGCCGTCACCAGTCCTTCGTGATTGAGAACGAGGATTTGGTACGAGCCAGCACCATTAACGAACTTCAAGTGCGCTGACCATGAGAAAATACATCGCAATAATCATCGCGTCGCTTGCCCTTTTCACGGGGCAGGCGCACGCCCAGCGGTGTCTGCCGAAGATGCATGGCATCGAGGTAAGGGCGGACATGGCGGACGGTTTCAATCCCGGTGGCAAGGACGGCGGCTACAGTTTCGGGGCGTCTCTTTCCACCTACACGAAGAGGGGAAACAAGTGGGTGTTCGGTGGCGAATACCTCCTGAAAAACAATCCTTACAAGAACACCAAGATACCCGTGGCGCAGTTCACGGCGGAGGGCGGCTATTACTTCAAGATACTGTCGGACGCTCGAAAAATCGTGTTCGTCTATGCCGGGGCTTCGGCTCTTGCCGGATATGAGTCGGTGAACTGGGGAACGAAGGTGCTGCATGACGGTTCTACGCTGCACGACCGGGACGCCTTCATCTACGGCGGCGCGCTGACGCTCGATGTGGAATGCTACGTGGCAGACCGTATAGCCCTGCTTGCCAATCTGCGGGAGCGTTGCCTTTGGGGTGGCGACACGCGGAAGTTTCACACGCAGTTCGGGGTCGGTATCAAGTTCATCATCAACTGACACGGGCATGGAAAGGACGGAAATAGATGCTGTCAGAAGGATGCCGCTTACGGATTTTCTCGCACGGCTGGGGCATGAGCCTGTTAGAAGGAGCAGTAACGAGCTGTGGTATCTTGCCCCGTACAGGGGCGAGCGCACACCCTCTTTCCGTGTGAACGTGGCGAAACAGCTCTGGTACGACTTCGGTTTGGGCAAGGGCGGCGACATCTTCACGCTTGCCGGGGAGTTTCTGCAAAGCGATGACTTCATGAAGCAAGCGAAGTTCATAGCGGAAGCCGCCAATATGACGGTTGCCGGATGGGAAAAGCCCGCCTATCTCCCGAAGCCGACCGAACCCGTCTTTGAGGATGTGGAGGTCGCTCCGTTACTTCGCTCACCGTTGACGGACTATCTGGCGGAACGTGGCATACCCATCGCCATCACATCCCGTCACTGTTGCCGTCTGAACTACAGTGTGCGTGGAAAACGGTATTTTGCTGTCGGTTTCCTGAATATGGCAGGTGGATATGAAGTCCGAAGCCGATTTTTCAAGGGGTGCATCCCGCCAAAAGATGTGTCTTTGGCAAGGACGAAGGAAATCCCGGCTGACGAGTGCCTCGTGTTTGAGGGCTTCATGGACTTTCTCTCCGCTGTGACGCTTGGCGTAACCGGTAACGCTGACTGCCTTGTTCTGAACTCTGTCGCCAACGTGGAGAAGGCGGCGGAATTGCTGGACGGCTACGGGCGCATCGGATGCTTCCTTGACCGTGACGAAGCCGGACGGCGGACGCTTGACGCTCTTGCCAAACGGTATGGGGCGCGTGTCGCCGACCGTTCCTCCCTCTATGACGGTTGCAAGGACTTGAATGAGTACCTGCAACGGACAACGAAAAAACAGAAAAACAATCATCTAAAAATCGAAGAACAATGAACATACTGAACAACAGAAACAAGAGTACAAACATCTTTAAGGTGGTGGCGTTATGCCTGATAGCCGCTGTGTCATTCACCCTCGTGTCGTGCGATGACGACATGGACATCCAACAGTCCTATCCCTTCACGGTGGAGGTCATGCCCGTGCCGAACAAGGTGACAAAGGGGCAGACGGTGGAAATCCGCTGTGAACTGAAAAAGGAGGGCGACTTCGCTAACACGCTTTATACCATCCGCTATTTTCAGTTTGAGGGAGAAGGAAAGTTGAAAATGGATAACGGCATCACCTTCCTGCCCAACGACCGCTACCTGCTGGAGAACGAAAAGTTCCGCCTGTACTACACGGCGGAGGGCGAAGAGGCGCACAACTTTATTGTGGTGGTGGAGGACAACTTCGGCAACTCCTTCGAGCTGGAATTTGACTTCAACAACCGGAATGTAAAGGATGACGGTTTGACCATCGTTCCCATCGGCAACTTCAGCCCCTTGCTGAAATGATGCGTGTATTCATGGTAATGCTCTGTTCGCTTATGGCGGTCTGTTCCGTGTCCGCACGGATCAGCCGCCGAGAGGGAATGGACGGGCAGGCGGCAATCTACCGTTTGCCACTTTTCGAGAGGGCGGTGTGCTGCACGAAATATTTTGAGGGCTGGCACTCGGAAAAACACCACCCATACGTGGGTTGGGGTCACAAAATTCTGCCGGACGAAAGATATTCGGCACGAACCATGACGAAGCGGCAGGCGGACGTGCTTCTGCGGAAAGACTTGCGGAAGTTCTGCGCGATGTTCCGGCAGTTCGGGAAAGACAGCCTTTTACTCGCCACGCTTGCCTACAACGTGGGTCCATACCGGCTTTTGGGTAGCAAGACAATCCCCAAAAGCACCTTGATAAAGAAGTTGGAGGCTGGCGACAGGAACATCTACCATGAATATATTGCTTTTTGCAGTTACAAGGGAAAACGCCATGCCATGCTGCTCACACGGAGAAAGGTGGAGTTTGCGCTGCTGTATATCCCGTGATTGATGCAAAATTCGTAAAAAAAATAATTACCTCTGTTTTATAATTCAAGAGCAGGGGTAATTATGTATCACCTCAATATTACTTTAGTTGTATTATTTTATGATAACATTTTGTCATTCAGTATAAAATGCCTAATTTTGCGTCCAAAGACAGAACAATTATGAATAATAAATTAAATATAAAAATAGAACAATTAAAGAACATCAATAATATTGAGTTAAATCTACCAATAGAAACAGGACTTTATGCTATAACTGGAGCTAATGGAACAGGCAAAAGTACTATCATGACAGTCATTTCTAAGGTTGTACGTAACTCTGCATTCAATGTTTTTCAACCTCATGATTATTCATCTAATAGTAAAATCACAATATCCTATGATGGAAAAGAAAATTCTTGGACAAAAGCCAGTAGAGGATGGAGTTGTAGTTCAACTGATATAATATCTCTAAAAGGTTTTTATGAAGGTAGCATAATACATGGAATGCGTTTTATAGATGCAAATTATGATACATTACTAAAAGCTGAAAGAGTTAATAATACAATTTTAACTGATGCAGATTCGTTTGTTTCGCGCAATTTAAGTTATATTTTGCATGGAAATTATGATTTCTATACAAATCTTAAACGCATTAAAAATAGAACATTAGCACAACTTAAAGCGTTCAAAGGAATTCCATATTTCATTGAAGGAACTAATGGAATAGTTAATCAGTTTTGTATGAGTGCAGGAGAAAATATGTTGATTAGCTTATTGCATATGTTGAATGTTGTCATTGTTCGCCCTGCAAAGTCTGAAGATGTACGGCTTATATTGATAGATGAAATTGAATTAGCATTGCATCCATCTGCAATCATGAGGTTAGTTGATTTTTTGCAAAAATTGGCTACAGAGTATAATCTTGCTATATATTTTTCAAGTCATTCAATAGAATTACTTAGGAAAATAAAGCCTTCAAATATTTTTCATTTACAAAAGGAGTTGGATAATATCGCTATTGTAAATCCATGTTATCCATCATATGCAACACGAGATATTTATCAACATTCGGGATACGATTTTCTTATTTTAGTAGAGGATGTGTTGGCTAAATATATATTGGAGAATATAATTGATGAAAATGCCTTGTATAAAAGTAAATTGATTAATATTCTACCAAGTGGTGGTTGGGAGAATGTGTTAAAAATGCAAGATGATATTTGTAAGTCAAATTTAGCAGGGGTTGGAACAAAAGTATTAAGTGTTCTTGATGGTGATGTAAAACCGGATTTTGAACAACTATATAAGCAAAAGGGATTATATACTAATTTAACAATAAATTTTCTGCCAATACATAGTTTGGAAAAATACCTACATGAAAAAATTATTGTAAATAAAGATGCTGATTTTTTCAAGGAAATAGGTGACCGTTTTTTCAAAGTTAAATCACTAAAAGAAGTGGTGGATAGTTTAATCAAAAAGAATGACGACAAGGCGTTTTATAATTACCTCATTAAAAACTTAAAAGAACAAGGAATAGAAGAAAATGTATTTGTTCAAAAAGTTTGTGAAATGATATATCGAAAGGAAGATATGTCTAAACTACTAACATTCTTACAAAAAACATTTCAAAATTAAAATACTTAATGATTATTTCGGAAAAATCCGATGAAGCCGCCAACTTCATTGGATTTTCCGCTTTTCATACATTCGGGATTGTTCCCGTGTCTATCACGCCACCGTCCCTGCAATGCTCAATGCTACCGGGCGTAAACCCCATGCTCCCAATTGCGATGTGGCTAATATAGTCCGCATACTCCTGACCTTGAAAATTCCTTCCCGTAAGGTTTCTGAAAATCATCTTTATGCTTATGCCGTCGTTGCTGTGCAAGATGATTTTTCCGTTCTGTCTGATTGCTTCCATGATTAAAACTTGTTTTTGTAAATTGTATCACAGATTGGAACTTGGGCTTTTTGCTACTTTTGTGCCGCCCACTGCTCACTGACAAAAGTAGCGGGCGGCGATTTTACCGCCCGTTCCTCTTCTTAAAAGCGTGTGTAAAGTCCCGTCACCATCGTGAACATTTCCTCCAGCATATCAAAATAGATACCCTCGTGTACGGCAATGTCCTTCGTCCTGCACTCGAATGTCTTTTTGCTGAATGTCCTGCGGTAGAAGCGCATATTGTAGAGATCTGCCCCCGCATCATAGATGATGTCAAGGCGGTTGGCACTTGTCTTGTTCCTTGCAAGGCTCATCCGTAAGCCGTTGCCCATATTGATGTAATCTCGGCTACCTGTCATGGCGGTAAAGCGTTTTCCACCTATCTGCTGTAATATCGTCTGTGCTATCATATTCGTTGTTTTTAGGGTTTTAAGTGCTGGCGGTGCGGACACCGCCAACTTGTTCAAAATTCTCGCATCTCGGCAATGGGTGTCTGCCGTTGCAGCCACTCCTTCACACACTCCATATTGTACTCGCTCGTGATGACTGCCGTATGGCTGTCGGTGGCGGTGAAACGTGTGCTTTCGTAATCATCTATCCACCCTTTGAGGGTGTCCGTTCCCCACGCTTGGGCATCGTCAAAGATACCGTCCAATGCCGCGATAGGTTCGCTGAATTTGACTATCAGCGTTTGATAGGTCGTGTTCATCGGTTGCCCTCCTTTCCCTGCTTTGCGTTCAGCCACTTGTTCCTTGCGGTTCGGCACTCGTCCAATGTGGGTTTGACACAAGTGAACAGTTCTCCGTCCGTATGGCGGTAGTCGTACTGCACAAGTGTCCGCTTGCGTCTGCCGATACCCGATTGGAAACGCTCATATTTCTCCGTCCCTGCTTCCGTACAGGTGCTTACTCCGTTGATGGTCATTCGTGTTGCCATAATGTTGCTTTTTAGATGATTAAAAATGTACTGACAGAACTCTGTTCTTCATCACTATTTCGGGGTTGCTCGTGTAGCGTTGGTGCAGGTAGAAATGGTGAGAGCCGAAGCCGTAAAGGAAAAACTTGTCAAGTTCGTGCTTCTCGGCAAACTCCTTTACGCTCTTTCTTAATCCCTCCTCACTTGTTGAGAGAGTGAGGAGATTTACAAATTCAAGGAACAAGGTGGGGATTTTATCGTCCCACACACAAATCATGCTTTCGATTCTTACTTCCATATCAATGTTGTTTTAGGGTTTATGCTATGCCGCTTTCATCCGCTCACGGATAAGGTTGGCGTTCTTGTTCACAAGGTCTATGATGCGCTCGTGGTATTCGGTGTCTTGGTTGTACTTGCCGTGGCACTGCACCACCTTGAGTGTCCGCAAATCCACCTCTACGGTTTCAATTATCTCACCGCCAATCCTTGCCGAGAGTATGAGGGTGTCGGCTTTCTTGTAGTATTCACTGCCGAACACGCAGATGTTCTGTGCCTTGCCCTCGCTGTAATACTCGTCTATGCTTTCAAGTACCTTGACGATTATTTCCTCGTCAGTGATTACCAATCCGAAGAATTTGGATTTGTTGGCAATGAAATCCTCCGCATCTTTTTCCCTTTGCAGTTGCCGCTGTTGTTCACGCTCACGCCTTTCAATCTCCCAGCGGCGGCGTTGTTCGGCCCGTTCCTTCTCGTGTATGGCTTCAATCTTTCGAGTTGCGTTGTCGTGTGCCGCCATGAAATCTTCGGGGCAGATGTTCTTCGGGTTGCGGAGGTCTTGACCGAGTTTGTTGAGCATACGCAGATAGTCGCACCACATGGAGAAGTTGTCTATCCGATACTTGTGACGCTTGGCAATCAGATATGATGCCCAGCATTCATCGGCAGTACGGGCATTGAAAAGAAAGTGTTTCATGACCTCAATCTCATCGCCTTTCATAAGGGTTTCAATTCTTGGGTCTGAAAGCAAGGCTTTGAAAAGACGCACGGGGGAAATGCCGTGGAAATCGCCCTTGAAGCCGTTGCGTCTGAGTTGGGGTAATACCCTCATCTTAGGATATGCACAGCTTCTTGCCACAACATCATCGTATAGGCTGTTGTGCGGTCTTATCTCCATCGCGCTGCACAATGCCCATACATCGCAGTAATAGAATGTGAAGCCACGGAGCAACGCCATGTCCGTAACCTTACCGTCGGGTGAAATCCAACGCTGCACAACCTCGTGGCAATAGAAGTGCATCGGCTCGCCTTTCCTGCTCTCGCATCTGACCTGCGCCACACGGATTACCTGATAGCCTTTGCAGGTGGTTATCACGCTGAAATACTGCGTTTCCTTGTAGATACGTTTGCGTGTGTCCTGCACTTTGAGTTTGGCATAGCATTTGGGGCAGGTACAGCCTTCAAGGGTGTCGCACAGTACGCTGTTGCTGTACCACTCGTGACCGCAGTCGGAGCAGGTAATGTTCCCTTTCTTGGTGCGGTAGCCGATATGTTCAATACAGTGGCGGTATGCCCAATCTATTTGTGTCGCTGATATGGGGCGAAGGTTGGCTGAAAGTCTTGCCACCTTTTTCTGTATCTTGGTCTTCGGTTTCATAAGCCTAAATCAAATAATGAGGGTTGGGATTGGGTTACTTTTCTCGCTGGCGGTCTGTTGCGGTTTTGCAACTTGCGGAGTTCCTCCTCTTGGTATCTGCGAGCTGCGTTCTGACGTGCCTCCGCCTTTTCCTCTTCCGTGAGTTCCACAACATGGTTCACCACCACTTGGCAGTTCATAGGTTTGCCCACCTCTATCTCGTTTTCCTCATAGTAGTGGATGGCTTGCCCGAATATCTCTCCGTCCGTGAAGCCGCTGCAACCGCTTTTCTGCACATAGTTCAGAATGTGGGTCACGCACTCGTCTATGTTTTTGGCAGGGTTGCGGTACTTCTTCGCAAAGAGCGTATCTTCCTCCGCCCGCTGTTCCAGATACATTTGTATCGTTCTTTTGAAATGGTCTGTTCCTTTCATATCGCTGTCGTTTTTAGATTGTCTGTTTAAGTCTCTCTCTCCAATAGGTCGGCTCTACCTCGCTGAGAAGGAAGTCCATGAAGTCCCTCCGTGTGTCCTTGTTCAGTTCGTGGTACAATCTTCGGAAAGTTTCAAAATTACCGTTGATGTACGTTTCCACCATATACACGAAGATGTTGTCCACCTCGTAATATCTGCACTGCTGCGCTACCGTCTTGCTGTTTCTCTTTGCCATGTCGGTAAGGGTTAAAGGGTGAATAACCAAAGGATGAAGCCGAAGTAGGCAATGGTGGAAAGAATAGCCACGATTACACCTATCGCCACTCGGAACACTCCGTTTATAATCTCTCTGATGATGTCCCAAAGGATGCCGAACACCCCGAAGGCGGTGCGCATCATCAAGCCGCATATCGCCAACCCGATGTATTGCGCCACTTGTCTGAAATTTGCCGTTGCCGTCATATCTTCGCTGTTTTTGATTTTTTTGTTTTTTATGCGGATTCAAGAGCTGAGGGAGTTGAGTTTCAAACTATCTTATCTGCCTCTCGTTTATCCGACATTTTTTTTATGCGTCTTTCTGTCGCATCGGTCGTTTTCGTTTCGGGTGCTTGAAAAGGTAGGGATT
Organism: Porphyromonas levii; assembly: GCF_018206105.1. NCBI lineage: Bacteria > Pseudomonadati > Bacteroidota > Bacteroidia > Bacteroidales > Porphyromonadaceae > Porphyromonas > Porphyromonas levii. The sequence goes on along the minus strand of NZ_JADRGN010000012.1, from coordinate 855 downwards.
AGGGAATGCAAGGTTTTTCGGGGAAATACTACCCGAAGGGCTGGAGATTTCCGCAGAAAACAGGAGGCTTGACCTTGCTTTCCCGTCCAATCCCGGAATTACCTTTGCGCCCTGAACGAAAATGACTGACTGATGCGGCTCACTGAAAGGCGCAAAATGGAGGTAAACGAAACCAGAGGCAGATTGGGTAGAAAAAACTTCAGGGGAAAATCCGTAAAAAAGGAATCACCAAAAGGAAAAAGACATCACCGGAAGCGTGAAAAGGGCAAACCACAACAAAGGGAGTATGATTGTTTTCCGATCCGACGGGACTTGTCCAGCCGGGTGGCAACAATCATTCTTCCCGGATTGCCCGCTGTGTGTGGCCGCTTGTTTCATTTATGGGGCAGGCTGACACTCTCTGCATTCACTTTCCGCTTCCGGCACAAAAAACAGCTAAAAAAGAAAAATCATCTGGTAGCCCGTAAAAGCACCTCTTGGCATAGACGCAAAAGAAAGGGGCATTGCTTCATCAGTCTAAACATCGTTTAGGCGTGAGGCAATGCCCTTTTCTCTGGCTATGCGGTAGTCGGCACACGTTTGTTCTAAACTCGTTTTGGGCAATGGTGTTCCGACGAACAATACCGCTTTTACGGAAAAACTAATGAATGAGGTGATAAAAAATCCGGGAGTTTATATCAAAATCTCGGATAAAATAGCTACTTTTGCATACAAAGAGTTCTTTGAAGGTTACGCGACGCGCAGAAGGATAATGCAGTAGATAACTAACTAAATCGTAACCTATTACTATCAAGAGCAATTAACCTACGCTCATTTTCAATAAATTACACTCTTTTCGTAACTTCACGTTGCAAA
>NZ_JADRGN010000110.1:0-240 GCF_018206105.1 Porphyromonas levii | reverse complement strand
TTAATCATTTTTTTCGCAAATATCCAAATATAAAGCGTTAAAAAGCACTCTAACCCTTCATATTCAAGGGAGGGAGAGTAGAAATTAATCATTCTCTCCTTATTCTCCATAAATCCAACGACAAAGATACACACATATTTGTAAACACCAAAATCAACTTGAGAACCACACAATGCAAAATTAGCAAAAACCGCTCTGGGTCAACATTTGGGCATAATGTTAATAAATCATATTGTTAAT
>NZ_JADRGN010000109.1:0-247 GCF_018206105.1 Porphyromonas levii | reverse complement strand
GTAACTCTCCCAAAACGGGCGTGTAAGGAGAGAATAAAATAGAGCTTGCTGAATATACCTTAACCATTTATTATTCAATGAATTGAGGGGCTATTTTCTTTGCTATGTTGATGATTATTGGTATATTGTAGTGTTAAAATGAAACGCAATAGCAGTTATTGAGAATATGAGGAAGGTGTTTTCAAGCATTGGGAGGTTGCCCCTTTTTATGGGAGATGGTAATTTGTCGGAGTCCCTCGATAAGAGT
>NZ_JADRGN010000108.1:0-262 GCF_018206105.1 Porphyromonas levii | reverse complement strand
TCAATAAAAACAACTGTCAATACATGGAGAGCAAAGACATTATCCCAATAGGCAAAAGACTGGGACGTCCCCCAAAACAAGAAAAGACAGAGGCAGAACTCAAGGAGATGCACCAACGTAATGAGGTAGAGGGGACTTTCGGAACCGTGAAGATGCGCTACGGAGCTGCTAGGATAAGGACACGACTTCCAGAGACAACGGAGGTAGCAGTCGCTATGTCTTTCTTAGCGAAAAATGTGATAACGTTCCTCAGGGAACTTAT
>NZ_JADRGN010000107.1:0-262 GCF_018206105.1 Porphyromonas levii | reverse complement strand
ATAAGTTCCCTGAGGAACGTTATCACGTTTTTCGCTAAGAACGACATGGCGACTGCGACCTCCGTTGTCTCTGGAAGTCGAGTCCTTATCCTAGCAGCTCCGTAGCACATCTTCACGGTTCCGAAAGTCCCCTCTACCTCATTACGTCGGTGCATCTCCTTGAGTTCAGCCTCTGTCTTTTCTTGTTTAGGTGGGCGTCCTAGTCTTTTCCCTGTCGGGACAATGCCTTTGCTCTCCATGTATTGACAGTTGTTTTTATTGA
>NZ_JADRGN010000106.1:0-299 GCF_018206105.1 Porphyromonas levii | reverse complement strand
GTTCACTATACTCATTAAATAGATCATCAAACAAAGCCACCTCATCCCTATGCTCCTGAAGGAAAGTAAGCCCTCTCCCAACGTCACGAACTTCTTCTGGCGTCAGACCAGACCAAAATCCGACGTTGAGCAGAATACGCGAACGCACTCTCCCCAACTTATCCCGAAAAGACTCTTTGATACGGTAGTACTTTTCGTCCCTCCCAGAATCCGGATTATATCTTGTCTGCGAAATAAAATGCATAGTGCCACAAAGGTAAGGATAAAAAAATCCACCGCTGTGTACTACATTTCGATTT
>NZ_JADRGN010000105.1:0-301 GCF_018206105.1 Porphyromonas levii | reverse complement strand
AATCACGCAGAATATCGGATGAGGCTAATTATCTCCGTTGCTTTACGTCTAATATCACTCATTACTCAATCATTGTATTTAAGATTAATCATTTCTTTACCCTTACAATGTTAGTCATTTTCTATCAAAGCATCTACATTTTGCGAGGCAAATAATGTTAACAAAAAGGGCAAATAATCAAGCTATACCCGTTTCCTCCAGAGTCTCCAGTACCCTCATAGCTATCTCTGAGAAACACCCTCCCTATATGTAGCAATACCAATATCCATAGCCAAGAAAAATTTCTGCCAGAGTAGGGAAT
>NZ_JADRGN010000104.1:0-328 GCF_018206105.1 Porphyromonas levii | reverse complement strand
TCGTAGTCATCTAATACATGAACAACTTCCAACCGCAAAGATGACTACAATAATAAACCGACACAATACGCCCGTTTTGGGAGAGTTACACTGGAGTCCCTCTGGGGAGAAACTGCCGGGACTCAGTAGAAGAGAAGCGTATTATTGTCGTGAGAAAGAAGTTTACTCTAAGGAATAGGTTGGATATGGTTTGGAAATATTTCAAGATAGTAGCCCAATTAGAATTATGAAGTAGGATACCTCATGTATCGCTCTTCACCTATCTATTCAATATACCCTCGACCTTTTCGTGAAGAACCCTCGACCTTTTCAACGAATACCCTCGACC
>NZ_JADRGN010000103.1:0-365 GCF_018206105.1 Porphyromonas levii | reverse complement strand
CCTATGCACTGCACCCCTTGTAAAGAGGGCTTACTGTAGTGTCTCTTGAGGTAGGTCATGTGAATATCCTTTACTACATCCCAACTAACACCCAACCTCTTTGAAACCTCCTGAATAGTCATTGCTTTTAGCAAGTCAACCACGTACTTGGCAAAGCGATTAGAGTAAGACCTGTTGCCTTTAACAAAGCTAACCCTCTCGTAATCATCGTTCCCGCAATGTTTGCATTTGTATCTTTGCACTTTCATATGCAATATGGTTTTTGTTGAACCGATTGGTAGACCGTGGATATTACGATGTCGGTAGCCATTCTTCACAAGAGTGTATTCCCCGCAGCACGGGCACCTCTTTTTCGTTTTAGAATA
>NZ_JADRGN010000102.1:0-377 GCF_018206105.1 Porphyromonas levii | reverse complement strand
TCAATATTATCTTGTTGAGCAAAAGAGTATAACAAGCTTTTTTCGCCTCCAAACATACGTGAAAGGGCTGAGGCACCATAGTGTGAAAAGCCCTTCACCGCAAAGAACGGTAGGAGTACGAGGAGTTGAAACAGCTGAGAGTTTCTCAACTGACAATTCTCACGCTTTACACCTCCAAAGGATTTGTCATTGAAGCGAAAGCTTTCAAAGAGACTCACGACTGCCTCTATAACAGAAGAATAGCACTTTTTAGATAAAACGCTTCGAATTTCTGAGGGAATATGGGTAAATTTGCTCATAGCTTTGAGGTTTGAGTTTTACTTCCTTAATAATATGTAATATACTCATTTTCTGTGATATACAGAAGCCTCAAAGCT
>NZ_JADRGN010000101.1:0-447 GCF_018206105.1 Porphyromonas levii | reverse complement strand
TTATATGTGTAGTATATCTATATACACTTGCAAAGATAATGTAAATACATGAAGTGCACCTACAAAGTCCCATAGTGCTACGCTCAATTCAAGCATGATTACATACATCAAACCGAGCTCTCCCTATCCCAGCAATTACCATTGTACTCTAGCAACACATAGAGCCCGATACACTTAGATGTGCTTTTTCTATACCATAGGGGAAGAGCATAAGCGATTACAACCAACGGAAATACAGTCCTTGGGGATTGAATATTAACGTGAGTTCGACCTAAGAAAAGAGACAAAAACCAGAGGTGAATATTTGCTCTAATGGACTACAATAGAAGTGATTATATTAGGGAAAGTGGCGAATTATGCCTCATCCGATATTCTGCGTGATCACGGTAACCGCCATCACGCAGAATATCGGATGAGGCAAAATTAATAGGAGATAGAGGATACATC